>JASHYF010000379.1 GCA_030043235.1 Solirubrobacteraceae bacterium
TCCAGGCACTCGCCGGGTACGCTGCGCACCCACCGCTGCGCGATCGCGTTCGCCTTCGGTGCCCGCACTGGGCCATCCCGCCGTGGCGCCGGACCGGCATGGAGGCGCCCCCCGACCTCTCCGGCCCGCGCAGCCACGACGGGCCATCCCGCCGTGGCGCCGGACCGACACCCGAGCGCCCTAGCAGCGAGCGGATCGTGCTCGCACCAACGCAAACCCCGAGCTTGCGCAGCTCGCCCTGGATGCGCACGCTCCGATCGTCGCCGGCCGAACGGCCACGCCGGCGCGCTGCGCGAGATCGATCGCGACCCGCCCAGATGCCAACCGTTAAAGCTGACGCTAGAATCGAGCTTGCATACTCGCCGAGTCGCTGAGGGGAAGGGGAATCGCGGCTGGACGCAACGCCAGTCATAGGGGGGTGCCGTGGGAGGTGACGATCGAGCCGGCGTGACTCGTCCGGGGGTGGGGTCGTCCTGGTTGGCGGTCGTTGCTGCGGCTTGCTGCGCTTGCGGTTTGCTAGCTCTTGCGCCAGCGGCGGTGATGGCTGCGTCCTCGAGTGCGTCAGCCTGGGGCCAGGGTAGCTCCGCGGAACTCGCCGAGGACTACAACGCCAAGCTGCCGGTGGCCGGTGCGGCCGAGTTCCAGGAACGCTTCCTGGCGCGGTCGCTGAGTGCTGAGACGCTTGCACCCAAGGCTGCCGGGGTGAAGTCGGCGGGCGCGGCGGGCCGGTCGTTTTGGCCTACGCCCACTGATGCCGAACCGGCTGCGGTGTGCCCTGTCGCCACGCACGGGCAGTACGAGTGTGACTCGATTCTCGTTCCGACGGTTACGTCGAAGGCTGAAGCGCAGACCCGCTATCTGCTCGGCCTTGGCCCGGCACCGGCTGTGAGTCCGAGCTATCAAGGCAGCGGCGAGGAAGGCGGCTTCTCGCCGAGCGACCTGCGCTCCGCCTACAAGCTGGGCAGCGATGGTGGCGAAGGACAGACGGTGGCGATCGTCGACGCCTACGACGATCCCAAGGCCGAATCCGACCTGGCCACCTACCGCAAAACGTACGGGCTGTCGCCGTGCACAAGCGAGAACGGTTGTTTTGAGAAGGTCAACCAGACAGGCGAATCGACCGGCTATCCCAGCGCCGACACAGGGTGGGCGGTTGAGATATCTCTCGACCTCGACATGGTCTCGGCGGTCTGCCCCCAGTGTCACATCCTCCTGGTGGAGGCCAACAGCAACGAAATGCGAGATCTGGGTCCTGCGGTGGAAGAGGCGGCCGAGCTGGGTGCAAGCGAGATCAGCGACAGTTGGAGCGGCGAAGAGTCGCCCGAAGAGACCTCCTTCGACCACTACTTCGACCATCCCGGCGTCCCGGTCCTGTTCGCCTCCGGTGATGAAGGCTACAGCGTCCAGTACCCCGCAGCATCCCCGTACGTCATTGCGGTCGGCGGCACCAGCCTAAAGAAAGCCGCAAACGCCCGGGGCTGGTCGGAGACCGCTTGGAGCGGCGCCGGCAGCGGCTGCAGCGCGTACGAGCCAAAGCCCACCTGGCAGAAGGACGAAGGCTGCCCACACCGCACGGTCGCCGACGTCTCGGCGGTGGCCGACCCCTCAACGCCGGTGTCGATGTATGACAGCTACAACGAGGGAGGATGGCTGCTAGCTGGCGGGACCAGCGTCGCCACGCCGCTCCTCGCCGGGGTTGAGGCGCTCTCCTCCAGCGCTGTCCGCTCCGCGGGACCCAGCGCCATCTACGACGCCGGCGAAGGGGGCGAGCTGTTCGACGTCACCGAAGGTGAAAACGGGAACTGCGGCACCTATCTCTGCCAAGCCGAAGTCGGCTATGACGGGCCAACCGGCTGGGGCACCCCCGATGGACCGCTGTCCCTGCCGGTCGCGATCACCGAAGCTGCCACAGCCGCGTCGGCCGGCAAGATGACGCTGCACGGCTCCGTCGATCCGGAGGGGATGCCAACCGAATACCACTTCGAATACGGCGAAACGACCTCCTACGGCACAAGCGTGCCGATTGCGGCCGCAAGCGCCGGCTCGGGCACGGAATACGTAAGGGTCAGCCAGCCGATCGAAGGGATCAAAGCTCAGACGACCTACCACTACCGCATCGTCGCCACCAACGCTGGAGGTACCTTCGACGGCGTCGATCGGACCTTCGGCACGACCCCCCCGACGGTTACCGGCCGCCCGGCGAGCAAAATCCGCGGCGGGAAAGCCACGCTCAACGCCACCGTCAACCCCGAAGGCCTCGCCACCAGCTACTACTTCGAATACGGCACCAGCTCCTCCTACGGGAGCAAGATGCCGTTGAGGAACGTGGCGCTCGGCTCGGGTACCACGAACGTCGCGGTGAGCGCAGCGATCAGCGGCCTTGTGGGAGACACGATCTACCATTTCCGCGTCGTCGCCAAGAACGTCGCCGGGATGGCCTACGGTGAAGACGGGACATTCACCGCCAAGCCCTCTGAATGGGGCGCGCAGGTCCTTGCGCAGCCCGCCAACTCGAGCGACGAGCAGAAGGGCGAAAGCGTCTCCTGCGTGCAGGCGGATGCGTGCGTCGCCGCAGGAGCGTATTGGAGCCTCGGCGTCCATACCTATGTCACCCTCGCCGAGGCCTGGAACGGGGAGAGCTGGTCGGTGATGAGGACTCCCAACCCACCGGGGCTCGACGAAGGCTACAGGGATGACAGGTACGCGCTGCTCAGCAGCGTCTCGTGCGTTTCGGAAAGCGATTGCGTCGCCGTCGGCTACTACAGGGGCGCCGGGGAAGCGGTGGAGCCACTGGCCGAGCGCCGGGACAGCAACGAATGGACGATGATGCCCCCCGCCGTTCCGAGCGGCGCCGCCGCGGGCTGGTTGAAGGGCGTCTCGTGCGCCTCGTCCACGCAGTGCACCGCGGTCGGCTACTACGAAACGAGCGCGGGCGTCAAGGAAGCGCTCGCCGAGCTCTGGGACGACAGCGAATGGTCGATCCAGCCAACGCCGAAGCCGACGGGAGCGTCCGGCGCCAGGCTGACGGGCGTCTCATGCGCCTCATCCACGCAGTGCACCGCAGTCGGCTCCTACGAGGCGAGCTCGGGCGCCGACGAAACTCTCGCCGAGCGCTGGGACGGCAGCGAATGGTCGATCCAAACGACGGCCAACCCGACTGGGACGAAAGCATCGAACTCCCTGTCTGACGTCTCCTGTGCTTCCGCCGCCGACTGCATGGCGGTCGGAGCCCACCTGTACAAGGCCACCAGCGCCACGTGGACCGAAACGCCGCTGGCCGAGAATTGGGACGGCAGCGAATGGTCCGTCCTGTCAATCCCCGTAAAGAGCTCGAAGAACACGAGCAGCAAGCTTGTAGGCGTGTCCTGCGCCTCGGCCAGCGCCTGCACGGCGGTGGGTGCCGATTTCAAGAAGGTTGGCGGGATTCAGCCGCTCGGCGAGCGCTGGAACGGGACTCAATGGATTCACCTGAAGACTGTGGTGCTCGAAGAGCCCCATGGATGGTGGCACGAAAGCTGGTTGACCGGGATTTCGTGTGCGCAGGCCGACGCATGCACCGCCGTGGGAAGCAATCTCAGCGCGCCTCCTGAAGAGCTGTCCCTCTCGGTGGGCTTCGCCGAGCAGGAGTTCATCCCGCCATACCGGGGGGCGCCCGCGGTGACTGGTCTGAGCACCCCGTCGGGGCTGCCCGACGGCCCTGTCGGCGGCGGCACCACGGTGACGCTCACGGGGCGTCGTTTCACGGGTGCCAGCGCGGTGGACTTTGGTTCGACGCCGGCATCCAGCTTCACTGTCGTGTCGGATTCCGAAATCAAGGCCACCAGTCCAGCGGGCTCTGACTCGACCGGCTGGGTTGACGTCACCGTCCTCGCTCCGGAAGGTAGATCCGCGGTGAACAGCAACGACCAGTTCAACTACGTCCCCTCGGTCACTGCCATCTCGCCCACCGCTGGCCCGGTGGCGGGAGGTACGCCGGTCACGATCACGGGAACCGGCTTTGAAAGCGACGGCGGGGTCCAGTTCGTCGAAGTTGGCGGGACCGGCGAGGACCTCACCTCGCTGAACATCGTCTCCGATACGACCGCGACGGCTGTCATGCCGGCGTCGACGGCGGGCGCGGCCTATCTGGTCTTCGGGATGAACGGCACGGCCGGGCAGTCCCAGCCGGGCCGTGCGCTATCGCCGGCATTCTTCCTCTACGGTGAAGAAGGTGGCGCTGGTTGAGCCGAGTTTCCTGCGCCGGCTTCGGCTGGTTCTGCCAGCGCCTATCCGGGCTCCAGCGTCAACCCGCGCTCACGACCGCAATCGCACAACAGCAGGCGCCTCGGCGGCGCATCCCGAGACTGTCGAGTTCCTGTTGTGCGTCCCGTTGTGTTGTGGGGGCGCTTCGCGAGCTGGGGTTTCCCTGCTCAGTGCGTTTTAGTGTGGGCTAGCGGACGCCCGCCGGGCGAGCCGCTCGCCGCGTGCTCCGTCGGCGCAGCGCTCGGGGGCGCGGCTGGCAGGTCTCGCACACGTACGTGCCCCGCCCTGCGACCACCATCTTCACGATCGGCGAGCCGCAGCGCACGCATGGCTCGCCCTCGCGCA
>JASHYF010000380.1 GCA_030043235.1 Solirubrobacteraceae bacterium
TAGCGCCCGCAATGGCGATGCGCCTGGCGTCGAGGGCGAGGGCGCAGCCGCCCGCGGCGAGGCGGCGATCCGCCCCGAGCGCTTCGCCCGCCTGGTGACGCTCGCGAGCATTCTGATTCACGCTGGGCGCCAGGGCCAGCGCGTGCCGATCGGCGACGTGTGCGAGCGCCTGCAGGTCAGCGAGGAGGAGCTGCGCGAGGACGTGAACGTGCTGAACGTGGTGAACTTCGGCGGCGGCTCCTACGTGCTGTATGCGGAGTTCGACGACGAGCAGGGCGCGATCGAGGTCGACCCTGAGCCCTACAGCGACAACTTCGACCGGCCCGCGCGCCTGCTGCCGGTGGAGGCGAAGGCGCTGGTGGCGGCGATCGACCTGATCGGCGAGCACATCCCCGAAGGCTCGCTGACCTCCGCGCGCGAGAAGATCGTCGCTGCGCTCGGCGAGGACCCGATGGAGCAGGGGCTGCAGGTGGCGCCGCCGGCGGGCGACGACTCGGACGTCGCGCGGCTGGTGTCGAAGGCGATCGTCTCCCGCAAGCTGATCGAGCTCGAGTACTACAAGGAGAACGAGGACGAGCTCGCGCTGCGCAGGGTCGAGCCGTACGCGCTCACGAACGGACGGGAGGGCTGGTACGTGGCCTCCTTCGACCCCGAGCGCGGGGGAGTGCGCCACTTCCGCTTGGATCGCATCAAGAGCGCGACGGTGACGAACGAGAAGTTCGAGCCCCGCCCGGAGGTCGACCCGGCGGCGGAGGTCGACGGCTGGCTGCGCACGGGCGAGGTCCCGGCATCACGCAGCGCGCGCGTGTGGGTCTCGCCGGAGCGCGCGCGCTGGGCGCGCGAGGCGCGGCGCGTGGTGGAGGAGCGCGGCGACGGCGCGGTGGTGGTCGAGCTGAGCTTCGCGGGCGTCGACTGGCTTGTGCGCGAGATCCTCAAGGAAGCTGGCGACGCGGTCGTGCTCGAGCCCGAGGACGCCCGCGAGGCGGTGCGCGCGGCGGCGGCGCGGCTGCGCGAGGCGAGCGCGGCGCCGGCGGCTGCCTGACGCCACGCCCAGACAGCGTGATCCGCTACAGCTCGGTGGGGCCGACGACAAAGCCCAGGCGATGGTTGGGGCTTCCTAGCGACGTGGCTGCACGCTGCCGTGAGTCGTCGTGATCAGATAAGGATGAGCGTTCCAGAGGTGGACGCGTTCCTCGCCGAAGAGCGAACGGTCACCTGCGCAACGATCGGCGCGCGCGGCTGGCCGCACCTGATGCCGCTGTGGTACGTGCTGCGTGCGATCGAGGACGCGCCGGGCGAAGCCGCTCCCGGCGGCGACGCCGGCTTGCGCCTGTGGTCGTGGACGTACGCGGCCTCGCAGAAGGTGCGCAACCTCGAGCGCGACGCGCGCGCGACCCTGCAGGTGGAGGCAGGCGAGCTTTACCAGGAGCTTCGCGGCGTGATGTTCGAGTGCGACGTGGTCGTACACCGTGAGCTCGAGACCGTCAAAGCGCTTGGCCACGAGCTCTTCGCCCGTTATGTCGTGCCGCGCGGACAGCCGCCGGCGATGGAGCTGCCTGGCGAGGTTGCCGCGATGGTCGACGGGCAGGCCGCCAAGCGCATCGCGCTGGAGTTCGTCGAGCGGCGCAGAGCGAGCTGGGACCACCGCAAGCTCGGCGGGGTCTACTGAGACGCCCCCCCGGTGGAGGAGTTGGCCTTCTGCAGCTCTTCGACGCGCCTCATGAGCTCCTTCGGGGCCAGCTCCAGCCCGCGCGCCAGCTTCATGAAATGCAGGTAGGACGGATTGACCTGCCCACGGGCGTACTTGTTGACCAGTTCGTAGCTGAGGCCCGAGCGCCGGGAGACCGATGCCTGGGTCATCTTCGGCTTCTCGTCGAGGCGACGTTTGATCGCCTCGACGAGCGGAGCGTGCTCGGGGAGCGGCTGTGACTTTCTCTCTGGCGGCATGGCCGGGAGCCTTGCGCACCCGGCACGCAGGAGAAAGGGAATATATGGCGTAAAGGCTCTCAGACAGTTGTCTACCGCCCAATTTGGGAGATTTTCTTGTCTGAGAGCGAGCCGGAGTCACAGCGTCATCTGCGCGGCCTGGGCGAGGCGGTGCGCCAGCTGCGCGAGCAGCGTGGCTCGAGCCACGCCGAGCTCGCGACCGCGCTCGGGGTGGAGGAGCAGTATGTCGCGGCGCTGGAGGCCGGCGAGCGCGATCCGGAGTATGAGCTGCTGCTCGCGCTCGCGCAGGCGCTCGGCGTCCGCCCCGCGGCCTTGATCGGCCGGGCGGAAGCGCTCTCGGGGGAGGGCTGACAGCAGCGAAGCGCTCCACGCAGCCTCGTCCGATCGCTAGTCTCACGCGGCGATGGACCCACTCAAGGGCCTGATCCTGTCGGGGGGCAAGGGCACGCGCCTGCGCCCGATCACCCACACGAGCGCAAAGCAGCTCGTGCCGGTGGCGAACAAGCCGGTGCTGTTCTACGGCATCGAGGCGATGGCGCAGGCGGGGATCGAGGACGTGGGGATCATCATCGCCCCGGAGACGGGAGCGGAGATAGAAGCGGCAGCGGGCGAGGGCTCGCGCTTTGGCGTGCGCATCACCTACATCGTCCAGGAGGAGCCGCTCGGGCTCGCGCATGCGGTGCTCACCGCCGAGCCGTACCTGGGCTCGAGCCCGTTTGTGATGTACCTGGGCGACAACCTCTTGCAAGGCGGAATCTCAGAGCTCGTGGCCGACTTTCGCGAGCATGCCCCGGACGCTCTGATCCTGCTCACACCCGTCCCCGATCCCGAGAACTACGGCGTCGCGGAGCTGGCGCCACCCGCCGACGCGCCGCGCCAGACGCAGTCCGCGGGCCGCGTGGTGCGCCTCGTGGAGAAGCCGGCGGAGCCGAAGACGGACCTGGCGCTGGTGGGCGTGTACATGTTCACCGCGGCCGTCCACGACGCCGCCCGGGCGATCGCGCCCTCGCCGCGCGGCGAGCTGGAGATCACGGACGCGATCCAGCACCTCGTGGACGCGGGGCTGCGCGTCGAGCCGCACATCGTGCGCGGATGGTGGAAGGACACGGGGCGCCTGGAGGACATGCTGGAGGCCAATCGGTTGATCCTGGACAACGTGCGCGAGCGCATCGAGGGCGAGCTGATCGACTCGCAGGTGGACGGGCGCGTGGTGATCGAGGCGGGGGCGCGCCTCGAGCGCTCCACGGTGCGTGGCCCGGCGATCGTCGGCGCGGGCGCGCGCCTCAGCGACTGCTACGTCGGCCCGTACACGGCGATCGGCGAGGGCTGCACGATCGCGAACGCCGAGGTCGAGCACTCGATCCTGCTGTCCGGATGCACGGTGTGCGATCTGGATGGGCGCATGGAGTCCTCGCTGCTCGGGCGCAACGTGTCGATCCGCCGCGGCGATCGCCAGCCGCGCGCCTACCGCTTCATGGTCGGCGACAACTCGGACATCTCGATCCTGTGAAGCTGCTGGTGACGGGCGCAGGGGGGATGCTCGGCCTCGACGTGCAGCGCGCGAGCAGGGCGGCAGGCCACGAGCTCGTGGCGATGGACAGATCGCAGCTCGACGTCACCGACTCGCGCGCGGTCGAAGACGTGTTCGCGCGCGTCCACCCCGAGGCCGTGCTCAACTGCGCTGCGTGGACGGACGTGGACGGCGCGGAGGGCCACCGCGAGCAGGCGCACGCCGTCAACGCGGACGGGGCGCGCAACCTGGCGATGGCCGCGGCGTGGGAACGCGTGCCGCTCCTGCACGTGTCCACCGACTATGTGTTCAGCGGGGAGGCGCTCATGGACTCCACCGGCGCGCCGCGCGCATACGTGGAGTCCGATCCGACCGGGCCGCGCACGGTGTACGGCCAGACGAAGCTCGAGGGCGAGCGCGAAGTGCTCGCCGCCTCCCCACGCCACACCGTCGTGCGCAGCGCATGGCTGTTCGGCGCCGGCGGCGCCAATTTCGCGGCCACGATGCTGCGCCTCGCGGGCGAGCGCGACGCGGTGCCGGTCGTGAGCGACCAGGTGGGCTGCCCCACATGGACCGGCCATCTCGCGCCGGCGCTCGTTGGGCTGCTCGAGCGTGGCGTCACCGGCCTCGTTCACCTGGCGGGGACCGGTCACGTCTCCTGGAACGGCTTCGCCGTCGAGATATTCCGCCAGGCGGAGGTTGGCTGCCGCGTCGAGGAGGCGAGCACCGAGCAGACGGCGCGCCCGGCCCCGCGCCCGGCGTGGTCGGCGCTGGAGTCCGAGCGCGACGACGTCATACCGCTCCCACCCTGGCAGGACGGTCTGGCGAGCTACCTGGCGGCGCGCGCCGGGGTCGTCCGTGCCTGATGGACCCTCCGCCGGGCCAACTGGATGGGACGCTCGCGCGAAGCGCCGGGACGCGCTGGGCACGCGGCTGGGATGATGCCGGCATGAGACTCCTCGTCTGCGGCGGCGCCGGCTTCATCGGCTCGACGTTCGCACGCCAGCGCGTGCACGAGCACGACGACGAGGTGACGGTGCTCGACAAGCTCACCTACGCCGGGCGTGAGGAGAACCTCCACGACCTCGTGGACGATGCGCGCTTTCGCTTCATCCGCGGCGCGATCGAGGATCGCGAGGCGGTGGCGGCCGCGATCGAGGCCGGCGCACCCGAGGCGATCGTGAACTTCGCGGCGGAGACGCACGTCGATCGCTCGATCGCCGAGCCGGACGCGTTCGTGTCCACACACGCGCTCGGCACGTACGTCCTGCTGGAGGCCGCGCGGGAGCACCAGCTGCGCTACCTGCAGGTCTCGACGGACGAGGTGTACGGCTCGATCGCAGAGGGCACGTTCACGGAGGAGAGCCCGCTCGCGCCCTCCTCGCCCTACTCGGCCACGAAGGCCGGCGCGGACCTGCTCGTGCAGAGCTACTTCCACACCTACGGCCTGTCCGCGCTGATCTGCCGCGGCTCGAACAACTACGGCCCCTACCAGTATCCGGAGAAGCTCATCCCGCTGATGATCCTCAACGCGTTGCACGGCGACTCGCTGCCGGTGTACGGCGACGGCATGCAGGTGCGCAACTGGATCCACGCGAGCGACTTCGCCGCCGCGATCGGCCACGTGCTCGAGCAAGGCAACGCGGGTGAGCTCTACAACGCGGGCGGCCCCGACGAGGAGGCCAACCTGACGGTCGTCAGGCGCATCGTGGCGCTGACCGGCGCCAGCGAGTCGCAGATCGAGCACGTGACCGACCGCCCGGGGCACGACCGGCGCTACTCGCTGTCATCGCAGAAGCTGCGCGCGCTCGGCTGGAGCCCGCGTGTGCGCTTCGAGGAGGGCCTCGAGCGGACCGTCGCGTGGTATCGCGAGAACTCGTGGTGGTGGGAGCCGATCCGCTCGGGCGAGTACCGCGCCTACTACGAGCGCCAGTACGGGCGTTCCCTGAGCTGATCGACGGCCGCTGCTACACCCCCGAGATCTTCCACTTGCCGCCTTCCTTGACAAGCGACAGGGTGCTCGCCCGGCTCTTGCCTTCGCGGATGCTCTTGACGGTGGCGGTCGCGCTCGTGCCGTGTGCGCCCATCTCGACGGACTCGACGCTGACTTCCAGCTCGTCGACCTGATCGAGTTGGCGTTTGACCGCCGCTTCGCAGCCCTTCGTGCCACCCAGACGCCCGACGATGCGCGCGGCGAGATCGTCCGCGCAGATCTTCTTCTCTTCGGAGCTGTTGGCGTCGGACTGGAAGTCGGCGATCCTTTCCGCGACTTCGCGCTTGACGCCGCTGAAACCCGAGGTGGAGGTCGAAGACGTGGTGCTGCAGGCGGCCAGCGCGAGCGCGCACACGGGCAGGCCCAGCAAGAGGAGGAGACGGCGCATCGCCGCCAAGGCTATTGCTTAGTGCTGCTCGTCGTCTCGCCTGTAGCCGAGGCGCGCGGCGATGCGGTCTGCTGTGGAGACCAGGTGCGGGCCGAGCGCGTCGACGAGCTCCTCGAGCGAGATGATCGAGCTGTGCGCGGAGAGGTCGACCGCCGCGACCACGTCGCGGGCCTCGTTGCGCACGGGCGCGGCGATCGCGTACAGCTCGGGGGCGAGCTCTTCGTCGTCGACCGCGAAGCCAGCCCCGGCGATCTCGTCGAGCTCCTCGCGCAGCGCTTTCTTGCCGGTGATCGTGTTGGGCCCGTGTTTGTTCAGTTTCATCGCCGCGATCAGGTCGCGCTGCTCGGGCTCGGGCAGGTTGGCCAAGAGCAGCTTGCCCATGGCCGTGCAGTACGCGGGCACGCGCGAGCCCGTGTTCAGGTTGAGATCGATTCTGCCCTGGCCGCGGCGGAAGCTGCGCACGCGATCCACGTACAGCACGTCGGCGCCCTCGAGCACGCCCAGGCTGGTGGTGTAGGAGGTGCGCTGGCGCAGCTCCTCGAGGTAGGGGTGGGCGTGCTCGCGCAGGCCGGTCGAGTTCATCGCCGACATCCCCAGGTCCGTCACCCGCAGGCCCAGGCGGTACTTGCGCGAGGCGCCCTGCTCGAGATAGCCGAGCGCCACCAGCGTGATCACGTAGCGGTGCGTGGTCGAGCGGCTCATGCCGAGCTCATCGGCGATGTCCGCGATGCCGAGCACCGGGCGCTTGGGCGTGAAGCAGCCGAGAATCGCCAGCCCGCGCTCGAGCGACTGTGAGTAGCGCGGCTCGCGCAGGCTCGGAATCGACCAGGCGGGCTCCTGGGCGTTGTCGGTGGCTCTGGCGACTACTGAACGCGTTCTGGGCATTGGCACCTAGTTCCTGTCTTGTCTCGAGGAGATCTTTGTCGTCGAGAAGTTCAATTGGCTGGTCAAGCACATTAGTTCGGCCTGTCGGTAAGGGCAACGATAAACACTAGAGTTTCGAGCGCTCGAGCATAGACCCAAGATCGCGCGCGGTGGCCGTAACCAGTGCCGAGGTAGGTGGCTGCTGTCTCTGTGCCGCCTTTGGGCGCAGCTGTCAAGCCCGGCAGCTGACGGCAGCATGCTCGTCCAGTGGCCGGAAGCGCGCGTTTATGTGCGACAGCTCTCCGGAGCGCCGAGGGGCGATTCGGAATCGGCTAGGACGATACGGTGGGCGAGGCGGCGTGGGAAGGCGCACCCGAGCCCGAAGCCTCGGCGAACAGCCACGGCGCGCGCTGGCCGATCACGTCGCCTTCGAAGCGCTTGTACGGCCCGTACACGATCCACGTGGTGTCCACCGCGCCGTAGTACTCCTCCAAGCGCAGCGCCTCGGGATGTTCCTCGGCATGGTGCACGTGGGTCAGGCCGGCGTCGTAGCGGCGCGCGAGCAGGTTGGCGGCGACGACCGGCTTGGAAGGCTCGTCGATCACCGTCTCCCAGCGGGTTAGGTCGAGGTAGCCGCGGGTCGCGGAGACGATGCCGAGGCTCTTCGGCTCGCTCACGTCGGTGCGCACGAGCAGGCCGAGCTCCTTCGTGGGATATATGAAGGTGTCGATCACGAACACGTCCGTGTGGTAGCGCTCGGTGACGAGGTGGACCTGCACGTGGGCGCTGCACTGCACCAGGAACGTGTTTGGATTGTCGCGAACCTGCACGATCGCCTCCAGCAGGTCCCCGACCAGCACGGTCTCGAAAGAGGTGATCCCCTGGAACTCCAGGTAGTGCAGCAGCGCGTTCTCATGGCAGGTTCCGGCGGGTCCCAGCGTGATGAACGTGGGGCGGCTCATGCCGCGCCGCCCCTCTCGGCGCCCGGCTGCGCCTCGATCAGCTCGTCCTCCATCTTGCACGTCGCGGCGATCAGCAGCTCGAACAGGCTCTCGGTGAAGTCCTCAGGTAGATCGACCTCCGCTCCGCGCGCGAGATAGCGCTCGCGCACCTGGACAACGCGGTCGGGCTGCATCATCGGGATCTCGTGCTCGCGCTTGTAGAGGGCGATCTCGCGGCAGACCTCGAAGCGCTCGCCCAGCAGGCGCGCGATCTGGTCGTCCAGTTCGTCCAAGCGGGCGCGAAACGGCTCGAGACCGTTCACTGTGCGTCCTTTGCCTGCCATCTGTGAGGGTGTCCTGCGCTCATCAAAGCACCCGCCGCATGCGCGGGCCGAGCGATGCGAAGCCGTTGCGCCGGTAGAAGGACTCGGTCGCCTGCAGGCTCGCAAACCCCTCACGCGGCAGCCCCACCTCGACGCGCGTGATGCCCGCGTCTCGTGCACGCTCGAAAAGCGCGGCCAGCAGCGCGGCCCCAATTGCGTTGCTGCGCCAGGCGGGGTGCACCCACAGATCCTGGATGAGGGCGTAGCGACCAGCCGCATGAATCGCCGTCTGCCAGCTGGCGGCGAGGACGCCCACGAGCGTTCCGGCCGCCTCCGCTACGAGCACCGCGCCCGCGTCGCGGTCCTCCAGCAGGTCCCGCGCGGTGGCCTGCATGGCCGATCGGTCGGGCGGCGCAGCTCCCAGCTCGACGAGCAGGTCCGTCACGGCCGCCGCGACCGCGGCGACGTCTGCGCCGGAGGCGCTGCGCACCGACCAGCTTGCCGGCGCGCCGCCCGCCGCCACGTCCTCAGCCCTCGTGGGCTCCCTCGGCTTCGTCGTGCTCATGCGCTCGTCGCGGCCAGCGCGTGGGGCTCGAGCTCTACACACCACGCCTCCGGGGAGGCGCTTCCGGTCACCGCTTGGGCGATCGCGCTCATCGGAGCTCGCGCCTTCAAGAGGATCTCCTCGAACTCCTCGGCGGGGTCCGATTGCATCACGATCGCGCCGCCGGCGCCGATCGTGGTTTTCCCGGTCCCGCCCGCCCGCATCACGATCGTGCGGATCACGATGCTCAGATCGGCGCTGCCGTCGAGGCCGAAGTAGCCGATCGCGCCCGAGTACACGCCGCGAGCCTCGCGCTCGACGTCGTCGATGATGCTCATCGTGCGCAGCTTCGGGGCACCGGTCATGGAGCCGCCCGGGAAGCACGCGCGCACGCATTCCACGGGGGTGCGCTCGCGGTCGAGCACGCCGGTGATCGTGGAGATGAGCTGATGCACGGTCGTGTAGGGCTCCACGACCATGAACTGTGGCACGCGCACGGTGTCTACCTCGCACACGCGTCCGAGGTCGTTGCGCAACAGATCGACGATCATCAGGTGCTCGGCAAACGTCTTTTCGTCGTGCAGGAGCTGTTCGCGCAGCGCCTCGTCGCGCTCGGGATCCGGCGAGCGCCGCGTCGTTCCCTTGATCGGCCGCGCCTGCACGCGGCGCTCGCGATCGACCGAAAGGAAGCGCTCCGGCGAAGAGCTCGCGATCGCCAGCTCGCCCAGCTTGAGGTACGCGGCGAACGGCGCGGGGTTGCGCCGGCGCAGCAGCCGGTAGAGCTCGAAGGGCTGCGGGCGCGCGTCCGTGTGGATCTGGTCGGTCAGGCACACCTCGTAGGACTCGCCGGCCCTGAGCGCCTCCTGGCAGCGGGCGATGTCCGCGAGATACTGCTCGCGTCCACGCCC
>JASHYF010000381.1 GCA_030043235.1 Solirubrobacteraceae bacterium
CGCGCGAGGAGCTGCAGGCGCGACCGGTCCGTGAGTTCGTGCATCCCGCAGACCTCGAGCAGACCGTCGGCGCGATGCTCGACGCGGGCGCCGAGACCGCCGCCGAGCTGGAGAGCATCACCACGCGCTACCTGCACCGGGACGGAACGTGGCGGTGGCTTCTGTGGAGCGCCCGGCGCGACGGCGACAGCTGGTACGCGGCCGCGAAGGATGTCACCGATCGCGTGTGGCTGGAGCGTCAGGCGCTGCACGACCCGCTCACGCACCTGCCCAACCGGCTGCTGTTGATGGACCGCGCGCGCCAGGCGCTCGCGCGCTTGCACCGCAGCCACGGCGTGGTGGCGATGCTGTTCGTCGACCTGGACAAGTTCAAGGCGGTCAACGACAACCTCGGCCACGACGTCGGCGATCGCCTCCTGCTGTCCGTGTCCGAGCGCCTGGCCGAGCTGATGCGCGACAGCGACACGGTGGCGCGTCTCGGCGGCGACGAGTTCGTGATCCTCGCCGAGGACATCGAGGGCGACGGCGAGGCGCTGGCGCTGGCCGGGCGCGTGCTCGACTCGCTCGAGCAGCCGTTCCCGCTGGGCTCGGCCGAAGTGACGATCCTCGCGAGCGTCGGCATCTCCGTCGCCCGCCACCCCGGCACCGACCCGGAGGCGATGCTGCGCGAGGCCGACGTGGCGATGTACCGCGCCAAGGGCGCCGGGGGCCGGCGCATGGAGCTGTTCGACGAGCGGCTGCGCCGCGAGCTGAGCGCGCACATGGAGCTGGAAGGACGGCTGCGCGACGCGGTGTCGGGGCGCGAGCTGCTGCTCGCCTACCAGCCGATCCTGCGGCTCGCCGGCGGGCAGGCGATCGGCTGCGAGGCGCTCGTGCGCTGGCGTCCCACGAGCGACGGGCGCACGCTCAGCTCGATGGTGCTGCCCTCCATCTTCCTGCCGCCGGCGGAGGACAGCGAGCTGATCGTGCAGATCGGCAACTGGGTGCTGCACGCGGCGTGCGCCCAGGCGGAGATCTGGAGGCGCAACGGCATCACGGTCCCGGTGTCGGTGAACATATCCGCGCGCGAGCTCACCGAGGCGGACCTCGCGGAGAGGGTGCGCGAGGAGCTCGCCTACTGCCGCCTGCCGGGCCGCGCCCTGTGTCTGGAGATCAGCGAGGAGGCGATGCTGCGCGACCCCGAGCGCGCGCGCTCGGCGCTCAAGGACATCAAGCGCCTCGGCGTGCTCGTCGCACTCGACAAATTCGGCGTCGGCCAGCTCTCGCTGAGCCTGCCCGGCAACCTGCCGCTCGACGTGGTGAAGCTCGACCGTGCGCTCACCGGGAGCTTCCACCAGGACAAGGAAGGGCGCGCGAAGTTCGCCGCGACGATCGCGCTCGCCAAGGAGGCCGGCCTGACGGCCGTGGCGGTGGGGATCGAGACCAACCGCCAGCTGGCGCTCGCGCGCGAACTCGACTGCACGGTCGGACAGGGCTTTCTGCTGCACGGGCCCGCCTTGCCCGACCATGTCCGTCTGAGAGGCTCAGGTACGTCTGTCACGTCCGCTCCGTGGCGCCCGCTCGTGCGCCTGCGCGGCAGCCACTATCGTCGCTGAGCGAGACGCTCCTCCTCCGTGGGTGCCGCCCGCGACCTGGATCGAGGAAAGCCCGGAAGCCGCGAGCGTCATCGAATCCAACTGGATCGCGGTGTGGTGGGCTGCCGCCCGCTCAATCCGGCGGGGTTCGCGCGAGGAACAGCGTGAGGTCGACCCAGTCGGCGTGTTGTGGCCGGGCGGCGAGCTCGCGTTCGATCGCGTCGAGGATCGCGCCGAATTCGCTGTTGTCGATGCCGACCGCGATCGCGCAGCCTGAGTGCGCGCGCCGGGCCTCCGCCCAGCGCCGCGCGATCACCGGGAGGTCCTTGACGTCGAACGTGACGAAGATCCGCTCCTCGCTCGCCGCGATCGACAGCAGCTCCTCGTCGGTGAGGCCGTCGAGCTCGCGCTCTTCGTCCGCGGCCCTGACGTCGTGGCCCCGCTCGCGCAGTCGGGCAGCGATGCGCCGTGCAGAGATGTGTGCGTCCAGGAAGAGCCTCACAGAACGTGTGGCGCCCGCTCAGACGTCCACACGGCTGAACGACGCGAACGGAAATTCGTCTTCGAGTCGCTCGATCGGCCGTCGATTTTCGGCGATGGCCGTGTCGATGTCCTCTGGGAACATCTCGTAGTAGTCAAGGGCCAGCCGGATCTGACGCTCGTTGGCCGAGCCGCCTTCGACCATGCGCTCCACCGAGGCGAAGTCGCGATAGGCATCGACGATCTGCCACACATCGAGAGCGGTCCCGATCACCCACGCACGCCGCTCCCAGTCCGTGCCGCGGAAGGCGATCCCCGGAAACAGCCTCATCCGCAGCGCCTCATCCGCGAGCGCTTCCACGATCGCACCCTTGCTGCGACCGGTGCGCCTGGCCTCCTGATCGACCAGCGCCTCCATCCGCCTGGACAAACGCATGCTGAACGGAGCCGACTTCGTAGCCACCTCGCGATAGTATCACGACAATTACACGGTAGTGGGTTCATCCGAGCTCGTCGCCGACCTGTGACGCACGTCACGAGTGCGACGATGGGACGGTTAGCTTTCATGCCCGCGCGGGCACCCTCGGGCGGGTGAAATCGCGCCACGGGCGCGTATTTCCCATCAGGAAGCAGGGGCAGGCTGCCAGGCGAGGGAGCTGCCAGCCTCCGGGCTTAGCTGGCTCACGACCCGCCTGCCACTGCCGTCTGCGTTCATCACGTACAGGCGATGTGTTTCTTGCAGGCAGGCCGTGGCGCTCTGGAACGCGATCTGGTCTCCGTCGGGAGACCACGCCGGGCTCGCGTAGACCTCTGCATAACTCGTCAGGCGCCGCCTGTGGCTGCCGTTGGGGGCGATCACGAAGATTGCAGCCGATTGTCCACAAAGCCCGCTACCTGTTCTACGCCACCCGACGAAGGCGATCAGCTTGCCGTCGGGCGACCAGGCGGGGGATTCGTTCTGCGTTCCCGTATCTGTCAAGCGGTGCAGCCCCAGGCCGTTAGGCCGAATCACGTAGACGTCGTGGCGTGCTTCGCGGTGGCCGAGCGGAATCTGCCTCGTGAACGCGATCGCCTTGCCGTCCGGCGACCAGACTGGCTCTCCATCGTATCCGTGCGTAAGGTGGCGCAGATGGCTGCCGTCCGCCGCCATCACATAGATCCCGTGGGCGATGGTCGCAAAGGCGATGTCCTTGCCGTTGGGCGACCAAACCGGAGGAGCGCCCTCGAGACCCCAGGGAGTGAGGCGCCGCAGCCCGCTGCCCGACGGTTCGATCGTGAAGATCGCACAGGGTCCGTTGAGTACGTTCTGGCAACTATCGAACGCGATCAGCCTGCCGTCGGGGGACCAGGCCGGATTGCCGTTGGTGCCGTGACTGGTTATTCGCTTCTGCACGCCGCCGCTGGCTCCAACCAGGTAGACGTCGCTGCAGCCCGCGCACCCCACACTGTCTTCGCGCGAGAACGCGAGTTCTTGACCGTCCGGGGACCAGGAGAAGAACGTTTCGGTGTTCCGCGCGAGCTGGCGAAGGCCCGTTCCGTTAGCTGAGACCACGTCGATGCTGTGGAGCCCGTTGAACACGCTGAACGTGATCGAGCCTTCCGGCGACGGTGACGCGGCGAGAGCTTGCTCCTGGAGAAAACCACCAACCAGCACGGTTGGAAGGACGATCCCGACGACGCAGCAAACACGGCCGATCTGCCAAATCCAGCGCATACGCCACACGCTACCGGCTGTGCGTCGCCGTGGACCACTACCTCGAGGGGTCCCGGAACGGCCTCGGAGCCCACTTTTAGCGGCGTCTCTCGCGTCGTCCAGGGGGCCGGCGCCTCATGCGTCGGATCAGCGGCGCGCGACTTCTCGGCGCGACAGCGATTCGACACCAATCGCACAGCTGTGCATGTGGTCTGGTCTGGTCTGGTCTGGTCTTTCTGCCAGCGTGCTGGGGGCCGGGAGCTTGCTCCGGAGACGGGTGCTGGCTTTCGGTGCGGCGGCCGGCTTGCCTGGACGCGCAGCTGGCAGGAAAGTGCTGTTGCTGTTGTCGTCCGGCTTGCCGGGTTGGGTCCTGGGCTGGTGACGGGCTGACTCGTGGTCTGTCTGTCGGTCTTCGAGCCTGACTGCAACTCGTTGCGTCGTCCGCCACCGCCCAGGACCTGGCGTGACCTGATAGGAGCGTGGCAACCGCCCCGAGAAAGGCCTGTCCACCGCGGGTCCCTGTCAACCGAGAACCATTCGATTGAAAGGACGTGCTGGATGATCGTGATCGGAGCGGATGTCCACAAGAGCACCCACGCGCTCGGCCGTCGACGCCGCGACCGGGCAGTTGCTCGGTGAGCGAGAGATCGTCGCGCGAGAGCAAGGGCACTTGGAAGCGCTGCGTTGGGCGCGCGAGCTCGATGGGGAGATCGTGTGGGCGATCGAGGACTGCCGCGATCTCTCCCACCATCTCGAGCAGGCGCTCATCGCTGCAGGTGAGCGAGTCGTGAGGGTCGCGCCGAAGCTGATGGGCGTCTCGCGTCGAGGGGAACGCGAGCCGGGGAAGTCCGATCAGATCGACGCAAGGGCGATCGCACGCGCTGTGCTGCGCGAGGGCGTCGAGCGGTTCCCGACCGCGTTCCTCGACCAGGACGCTGCCGAGAACCGACTGCTGTGCGATCACCGCGACACGCTCGTGAACGAGCGCACCCGGCTGATCAACCGGCTACGGATCAACCTCGTCGTGCTCGACCCCGAGTTCGAGGCGAAGATCCCGACGCGCAGGCTCGACTACCCCGGCCAGATCAACCGGATCACTCGTCGCCTGCACACGATGCCGCAAACGGCCAGGGTTCGGGTCGCGCGGGAGCAGGTCAAGCGGATCGCCTCTCTGACTCGTGAAGCGGAGACGCTCAAGCGCGAGCTGCGCGACCTCATCCGCACGCATCGCCCGGAGCTGCTCGCCGAGGTCGGCTGCGGCCCGCTGTGCGCCGCGATCTTGATCGGGCAGACCGCCGGTGCCGAGCGCTTCAAGAGCGACGCGCACTTCGCCAGGGTCGCCGGCGTCGCGCCGATCCCGGTGTCCTCCGGCAGACACGATCGCCACCGTCTGGACCGCGGCGGCAACCGCCAGCTCAACCGCGCGCTGCACATCATCGCGATCACCCGCGGCCGACGCGACCCCGCGACGCGCGACTACCTCGCCCGCAAGCAAGCCGAGGGCAAGAGCCGCATCGAGGCGATCCGTTGCCTCAAGCGCCACCTCGCCCGCCACTACCACCAGATGCTGCTCCGCCCAGGGGCAGCGCACCCCCCAAGTCCCGTACTCGCGGCCAGCGCTCCCGATCGCGTGTCCTGCGTGACCTGAGCTGTTCTCGGCGGTCAGCCCCGGTCAGGCTGTTCGCGCTCATCGTTTGGCCATCGTTGCGAGGGCCAACGAAGGGAATCGTCCGGGCCGCCTGCAGTCAGCTCGTATAGACGCAGCATGTCCCGAGCGATGAGAACCGCGATGTCCTCGTCCAGCGCACTGATCGAAACCGCGACCGCCTCTGGCGAGCCATCATCGTCGTCATCATCCGCACCCCCGCTAACAAGGCTCGAAGCGATGCGGTGCCACAGATTCCGCTCCAGCTCCGTAACCAGGTCGGTTTCTGGATCTACGTCGCGGAAGCTCTCCTCCGCCGCCAGAAGCCGCACACGGATCGCCTCCGAGCCGGTGGCAAGCGCATCTACCGCGCGACGCATCCTCGTGTATGCAGGACGACTTTCAGGGAGCACAGCACCGCATTATCGGACAAAGCGCCCTCACGTCAGCGCATCCACGAAACACCGCAATTTCCGAGAACCCCTTGACATAGGAGCAACGAGCCCTTGGCGCTGTGCGCCGTCGGGGTCGCGTGATTGCTCTACGCCTGCTGTGCAGCTACGCGGGTTGGCCGCGGGCTCCGACGCGAGGATCGGGCGCTGGATCGTCGTCGCAGCCTGCGACAGTACGGCCGGTGGAGCTGGCTCGCGTGACGCTCAGCGGCGATCTTGCAGGCGACTACGTGGTCGAGGAGCAGCGTCCGGATGGCCGCGTGGTACTGCGCCCTGACTTGAGCGTCAGGGCGATGCTCTCCCGCCACGGCGAGCGTCAGCTGACGCCGGAGGAGTTCGAGCAGCACTTCGGGAAGCTGCTCACAGACGACGAGGGCTGACGCGGCTATCGATCGCCGACGGGGCGTCTTGTCACGCTGGTCAGTCCGACGCCAGGGGCGAATCGTCTGGGTCTACCGCCGGCGCGCCCTCGGCTGCACTCGTCAACTCATCCGGTGTCACAACAAGCCCCAACCGCTCAGCGCCGCGACGTAGGCGCAGGTCGAGCGTGACGACGCGCGTGTCGAGCAATCGCGCCAGCGCGAGATACTCTGCGTCATAGGTTTTCGCCCATCCAAGCTCTGCGGCGATACTCACCGCGGTGATCGTCAGCTCAGGGTGACGACGCTCGCTTACCTAAAGCTTGCCGGCCAAGAACCGCTCGATGGCGCTCGTTGCCAGGGCGCGGGAGATTTCGCCTCGGAAGGCCATCTCGTTGATGGCTGATGGCGCCTCGCTCCAGAGCAGGCAGGGCGCCACCAACTCCTGCTCGCCACCGAACAAGAGCCTCGCTTGCTCACCGAGCCTGTCCAGGGCGAACTCGACGACCAACGCTGTATCGACGACGAGCACGCGTCAGTGCGCTGCGCGCGAGCGACGGACTGCGGCGACTACATCGGGCATCGGCTCGCCGGTGAGGGTCGTACCCCACCCCTCTGGGAGCGCTGCTGTCTCGGCGTGACGGGCAACCTGGGTCTGCACTTGAAGCTCGGCGTCGAGCAGTCGCAATGCGTCCTCGGCCTCCCGGTCGCTCAGCGTGTCCACAAGTTGGTGCAGACGCTCCTTCGTCGTCATAGGAGAGATTGTATTGCCAGCTCGGCGAGACGCTGTCGGGTGGATGCCCGCGACGTCGGGCGTCGGCTACAGGCTCGCGCCGCAGACACGAAGCCCACATGACGACGCTGCTCAGCGCGCGGGTACGCAGCTCAGGGCTACGAGCAGCGTCTCTAGTGGACGTGTCCGGAAGTGATGCGGCTCATGCGGCGAGCGTGAGGGGTTGAGGCTCGTGGCGGGTGATCTTCTCGATCACGCTGTCGAGCTTGGCGTGGGTGAACGTCCACTCGAACGGTGTGGCGATGGTGCGGTAGTGCTGCCCGAAGTCCATCAGGTGCGTGGCGAGCTGGGGCAGCGTCGCGAAGTCGTT
>JASHYF010000041.1 GCA_030043235.1 Solirubrobacteraceae bacterium
GCCCTTGGCGGCCGCCGGCGTGGTGGTGCTCCCGCTCGGGGTGGTGGTCGTGGGCGTGGTGCTCGCCGGCGTCGTGCGCTTGCTCGGTGTCGTGCGCTTGCTCGGTGTGGTGGAGGCCGGTGTGGTGCTCGCCGGTGTGGTGGTTGTTGGCGTGGTGGCGCCCGTCGGCGTCGTGGCGCCCGTTGGCGTGGTGGCGCCGCTCGGGTACGTGTAGGTCGATGCGTCGGCGTCGATCAGCGAGACGGTCGTGTAGTCCACCGAGGCCGCCGACGCGGAGGCGGCGCTCGCGTCTGCGCCGCTCGAGGCCGATCCGCTGGACGCTTCGCCGTCGGTTTCTTCCTCCTTGGCAAGGTTCGCTTCCGAGGACTGCAACGTGGCCTTGGCCTGTTCGAGCGTCACTTCCGCGCTCTGGGGGTCGAGCGTCGCGAGCAGCTGGCCCTGCGCGACCTGCTGTCCCTGTTTCACGTAGATGTTGGTGACGGTGCCGCTCGTCTTGAAGCCGAGGTTCAGCTGGCTGACGGCCTGCAGGTTGCCGCTGCCGGACACCGTGGACTGCACCACGCCCTGCGCGACCGTGGCGGTGCGCGTGATCGTCGACTGGCTGCCGGACGCGGGACCCACGACGAGCACGGCGGCGACGATCGCACCGGCGCACGCGGCCCCCAGTGCGTATACGAGCCAGGATGCTCGGGTGCGCTCGCTCATCATCTCGATTCCTACCTCAGATACTCGGCCGAACCCGTAAGAGGGGGCGAAGAAACCCCCCAAGCGAGCCTTAAATTCGCCTAAAGGCGACAGCCGTCCTTCTTTATCCGAGCGGCTTTGCGGGCTCGGCCGGAGTGGCTTTGCGGGCTCGGCCGGAGCGGCTTCGCCGGCTCGCCGCGAGCGCTCTGCGATCATCCCCGCAGATGTCCACCTACGGCGGCATCGACCTCGGTGGGACGAAGATCCAGGCGGCGATCGTCGACGAGGACAGCAACGTGCTCGGCTCGGCGCGCCGGCTGACGCCCACCGCCGGCGGCCCGCCGGACGTGGCAGCGGAGATGGAGACGGCGCTGCGCGACGCGGCGATGGCAGCCGAGGTGGATGCTGCGTCGCTGGCCGGCGTGGGCGTCGGCTCGCCGGGCACGATCGCGGACGGCAACGTCAGGAGCGCCCGCAACCTGCCCGATTGGCAGGGAACGTTCCCGCTGGCCGCCACGCTCGCGCATGCGCTCGGCTGCCCGGTGAAGGTGGGCAACGACGTGCAGGTGGCGACCGACGCCGAGTTCAAGCTCGGCGCCGGCCGGCTGTATCGCTCGCTGCTGGGGGTGTTCTGGGGAACCGGCGTGGGCGGTGGCCTGATCCTCGACGGCAAGCCCTGGATCGGGCGCGGCGGCGCCGGGGAGATCGGCCACGTCGTGGTGGAGATCGACGGCGCGCGCTGCACGTGCGGGCGCCGCGGCTGCATGGAGGCGTATGCGGGGCGCGCGGCGATGGAATTGCACGTGCGCCAGCTGCACGAGCAGAAGGGGCGCAAGACCGAGCTGTTCAAGCTGATGCGCGAGCAGGGCCGCGAACGCCTGACGAGCGGCGTGTGGGCGCGCGCGCTGGAGCGCGGCGACAAGCTCGCCGTGCAGACGCTCGATCGCGCCGTCGGGGCGCTGGGGGCGGGGATCGCGTCGGCCATCAACGTGCTCGACGTCGAGGGCGTGATCATCGGCGGCGGGCTCGGCGTCAGGCTCGGGCACCCGTACGCGAAGCGCATCGCCGAGGCGATGCAGCCGCACCTGTTCGCCGACGAGCGCCCGCCGCACGTGCACGTGGCCGCGCTCGGCGACCTCGGCGGCGCGGTCGGGGCATCGCTGCTCATCCGTGACGGGGCGTAACGTGACGAGTGAGATGCCGCAGCCGGTGGTGCATCTGTCGTCCGTTCTGCGCAGCCCGCTGCTCGACCGCGCAGGCGAGCGACTCGGCCGAGTGGAGGACCTGATCGTGCGCCTCGCCGACGGCGGCTACCCGCCGGTCACCGGCTCGAAGGCGCGCATCGGCGGTCGCGAGCTGTTCGTTCCCGTCGACAGGATCGCCTCGCTGGAGCCGGGGGCGGTGCGGCTGTCAGGCGAGAAGCTCAGCCTCGGCCGCTTCGAGCGCCGCGCGGGCGAGGCGCTGCTGGGGGCCGACGTGCTCGGCCGCAAGCTCGTCTACGTGGAGGCCGAGCCGCCGAGGCTGGTGACCGCGCACGAGATCGAGCTCGCGTGCATCGACGGCTGGTGGCGCGTGGTCGGCGTCGATCACAGCGCGCGCGCGCGCCTGCGCCATCTGCTGCCGCGCCGCCTTCGCGGCGCCATCGCCGAGCGACCGTTCCTCGACTGGTCGGACATGGAGCCGTTCGTCGGGCACGTGCCCGGCTCGCGCCTGCGCTTCTCCCATCGCAAGCTCGCCAACCTGCATCCCGCGGAGATCGCCGACCTGGTCGAGGCGGCATCGCACGAGGAGGGCGAGGAGCTGATCAAGGCGGTGGCGCAGGACCGCGAGCTCGAGGCCGACGTCTTCGAGGAGCTCGACGAGCACCACCAGCTGGAGTTCCTGCGCGAGCGACCCGACACGCAGGCGGCGGCGGTGGTCGCGCGCATGGCCGCCGACGACGCGGCGGACCTGATCGCCGAGATCGACCAGGAGCGCCGTGGACGCATCCTCGCGCTGCTGCCGGCGACCCAGCGGCACCGGATCGAAGCGTTGCTCGGCTACAACCCGTCCACCGCCGGCGGCCTGATGAGCCCCGAGTTCGTCGGCGTCGCGCCCTCCGACACGGTGGCGGCCGCGCTTGGCAAGGTCAGCGGCAGCCAGCTCGGGGCGGGCACGCTCACGAGCGCGTACCTGGTTGACGGCGAGGGACGCCTGCGCGGCTCGGTGTTCGTCGTGACGCTGCTGCGCAGCGAGCCGCACACGCCGGTCGAGGAGGTGGCCGAGCGCGAGCCCGTGTGGGTGGCCACCGACGCGGAGGTGCCGGAGGTGGCGCGCATGATGACCGACTACAACCTCGTGATGCTCCCGGTGCTCGACGCGGAGGAGCGGATGGTGGGCGTGGTCACCGTCGACGACGTGCTCGAGCTCACGCTCCCCAGCGGCTGGCGCCGGCGCTTCGGCGTCGCACGCGACTGAGCCTGCGCGCGACCGGCCGGCTGCCCGCTTGCGCGCGCGGGCGCCGCGCCATTGCTAGGCTGGGCTTTGCGACGAGCTCACCCAGGCGCTCATAGAAAGGAGGCCGGCATGGATCGAGAACAGCCACGAAGTACCCAGCCGGCCGCACGCCCGTCGGGCCCGTCCCTCCTGACCTAGCGCTTGCACGGGACAACGTCTGAGCCGGCGTGCGCGGCGGCACCGCGCGCGTGCGGGAGCGTGCGCGCTCCAGACGTGATCAGCAGCCCCGCGAGCAGGAAAGGAGGACCCCGAGATGGCCGACGAGCAGACCACGCTGGCGCCCGCGCCACGGGCGGTCGAGGGCGTGCCTCCGGTGCTCGACGAGGCGCACATCGGCGACATCCGCGGGGCGCTGGGCACGATCAGCATGCACGACACGGGCGAGCGCCACGGCTGGCGCTCGCGGGCGATGGCGCTGCTCGCGATCATGGGCCCCGGCCTGATCGTGATGGTCGGCGACAACGACGCGGGCGGCGTCTCCACCTATGCGCAGGCCGGCCAGAACTACGGCACGAGCCTGCTGTGGGTGCTGCTGCTGCTGATCCCCGTGCTGATCGTCAACCAGGAGATGGTGATCCGCCTCGGCGCCGTCACGGGCGTCGGGCACGCACGGCTGATCAACGAGCGCTTCGGGCGCTTCTGGGGCTGGTTCTCGGTGGGCGACCTGTTCATCTTGAACTTCCTCACGATCGTCACCGAGTTCATCGGCGTGAGCCTCGCGCTCTCCTACTTCGGAGTGAGCCAGTACGTGGCGGTGCCGGTCGCCGCGGCGGCGCTCGTGGGGATCACCTCGACCGGCAGCTTCAGAAGCTGGGAGCGCTTCATGTACGTGTTCGTGGTGGCCAACTTCCTGGTGATCCCGCTGCTCGTGCTCGCCCACCCCAACGTGGGCGATGCGCTGCGTCACACGTTCGTGCCGAGCATCCACGGCGGCGCAAGCTCGACCGCGGTGCTGCTGATCATCGCGATCGTCGGCACGACCGTGGCGCCCTGGCAGCTGTTCTTCCAGCAGTCGAACATCATCGACAAGCGCATCACGCCGCGCTGGATCAACTACGAGCGCGCGGACACGGTGATCGGCGCCTTCGTGGTGGTGGTCGGCGCCGGCGCGCTGCTGATCGTGACCGCGTTCGCTTTCGCCGGCACGCGCGACTTCGCCCAGTTCACCGACGCCGGCGCGGTCGCCACGGAGCTCGGCCAGCGGCTGGGATCCGCCGCGGGGACGTGCTTTGCGGTCGTGCTGCTGAACGCCTCGCTGATCGGCGCGGCGGCGGTGACGCTCGCCACCTCCTACGCGTTCGGCGACGTGTTCGGCGCCAAGCACTCGCTCAACCGCGGGCCGCTCGACGCGAAGCTGTTTTACGCGACCTTCACGCTGATGGTGCTCGCGGCCGCCGGCGTGGTGCTGATACCGGGCGCGCCGCTCGGGTTGATAACCACCTCCGTGCAGGCGCTCGCCGGGGTGCTGCTGCCGAGCGCAACCGTGTTCCTGCTGCTGCTGTGCAACGACCGCGAGGTGCTCGGACCCTGGTCGAACCCGCCGTGGCTGAACGCGATCGCGAGCGCGATCATCGGCGTGCTCGTCGAGCTCTCGCTGATCCTCATGATCCAGACGATCTTCCCGAGCCTGAACGTCACCCACCTGTTCGTCTACCTGTCGGCCGTGCTGGCGCTCACGCTCGCCGGCATGGCCTGCTACGCGCTCTACAGCCGCCCGCCCGCGCGCCTCCGGGTGCGAGCGAGCGCCGAGCTCGCAAAGGCGAAGGAGCGACGCAGCACGTGGACGATGCCGCCGCTCGCGCTGCTCGAGCGTCCGGCGTGGTCGCCGGGGCGCAAGGCGGGGATGCTCGTGCTGCGCGGCTATCTCGTGGTCGCGGTGGTGCTGCTGGTCGTCAAGACGGTGCAGCTCGGGCACTGACGGGCGCGCTCGACGAGCGGCGCGCGCCCGCCGGGCAGTGCAACCGGCGCGCCACCGAGCTGCCGCTCAACTTGCGCTGGCGCGCAATCACGCCGCCGCACGCTTGTGGCTCGCGATCTATGTTGAGCGGCGGTGCTGCCGTTCTGGATATCGATCGCGCTGCTGTCGCTCGCGCAGGGGGCGCTCGTGGCATTGCCGGGCGCATCGATGGCAAGCCCGCCCGCCCGTCCGCTCGCCCGCTTGCGCGGGCGCCTGCGCGGCCGCCTCTGGGCGCTCGTCCCGCCGCTTTCGATCGTCGCGTTCGTGTTCGGCGCGCGCGCGGCCGAACACGCGAGCGCGCAGGGCCTCACCTATCTGGCGCTCGTGGTCGTGCCGGTGCTCGCCGCGCTCGCCCTCGGCTGGCTGTTGTGGGACGCCCGCCGCGCCACGCCGCACCGCGGGCGCCGTGCGCTGCGCGCGCTGCTCGAGCGTCCGGCGTGGTCTCCGGGGCGCAAGGCGGGGATGCTCGTGCTGCGCGGCTAT
>JASHYF010000382.1 GCA_030043235.1 Solirubrobacteraceae bacterium
CCTCCACCGTACAGGCGAGAAAGACAGACACCACCAGCGCAAGCTCAGCACCTGACACGAGCTCAGTATGGCCAACGGCAACGCAAGCCTCCGGCGCATTTCGGGATCAAGTCGGTACCAAGTCGGGACGACGCCTCGGCACGGCCTGCAAAATATCCCGGCTTGCAGCCTGTGCGCGTATGCCCCGTGCGGGACTCGAACCCGCCCCACCGGATTAAAAGTCCGGCGCTCTACCAGATGAGCTAACGGGGCCCTGCGGGCGAACAGTCTGGCAGACCTACGGCTGCGCGTCGGCGGCTGCGCGCAGCAGATCCTCGATGCGCGTGAGCTTCACGCGCGGCCGGCCGTGCGGCTCGCCGAGCGCGCGCTCGTGGCGATCGATGGCCTCCCAGCCGGCGTAGGTGACGAGCTCGGGCTGGCGCGCGCGAAGCAGCGCCTCGACGGCGGCTGCGTCAGGCTCGCTCGGGAGATGCGCGGCGCCCGGCTGGCCGGCGGGCATGGCGCCGTTGCTCGAGCCGGCCAGATCGGAAAGCAGCGCGTCGACGGTCTCTTGGGCGTCCTTCTTGTTCGTGCCGATCACGCCGGTGGGGCCGCGCTTGATCCAGCCGACGACGTACTCGCCGGGCAGCGGCGTGCCGCTGTGGGGGTCGAGCACACGCCCGGCGCGGTTGAGGATGAGCGCGGAGCGCTCGTCGAAGGGAACGCCGGGGAGCGGCAGGCCGCGGTATCCGATCGCGCGGAACGCCAGACTTGCGTGCAGTGTCTCGTGCTCGCCGGTGGGCTGCGCACGCAGGGCCCCGTCGGCCGCCGGCACGAGCTCGTTTCGGACCAGCTCGACCGAGCCGAGGCGGCCGTGCTCGCCGGGGATGAAGGCGACGGGCGAGAGCAGGAAGCGCAGCACGATGCGCTTGGGGTGCCCGGCGGGGGGCTTGGCGGCGTAGGAGCGCAGGATCTCCACGTTGCGCCGCGAGGTGATGTCCTCCGCGGCGGCCGGATCGGCGACGGCGAGCGCGCGCTCGAGCTCGGCCTCCTCCACGATCACGTCCGCCCCGGCGAGCTCGCCGAGCTCGAGCAGCTCGGGGTTGGTGAAGGCGGCCTGCGCGGGTCCGCGGCGGCCCACGATCACGACCTCCGAGACGTTGCTGTTGGCGAGCGCCTCGAGCGCGTGGTCGGCGGTGTCCGTGGGCGCGAGCTCCTCGGGGGCGAGCAC
The DNA here is from genome assembly GCA_030043235.1 of Solirubrobacteraceae bacterium. Classification (GTDB taxonomy): domain Bacteria; phylum Actinomycetota; class Thermoleophilia; order Solirubrobacterales; family Solirubrobacteraceae; genus Palsa-744. The sequence continues at coordinate 1,211 of JASHYF010000382.1, forward strand.
GAGCATGCGCGCGACGTCGAGCGCGACGTTGCCGTTGCCGACCACCACCGCGCGCTCGGCGGAGAGGAGGTCGAACTCCAGATCGGTGTGGTCGGGGTGGCCGTTGTACCAGCCGACGAACTCGGTGGCGGCGTGCGAGCTGGGCAGGTCTTCGCCGGGAATGCCGAGCGGCCTGTCGGAGGGCGAGCCGGTGGCGTAGACGATCGCGTGGTAGTGCTCGAGCAGGTCCTCGCGCGAGACGTGCTCGCCGAAGGTGACGTTGCCGAAGTAGCGAAAGCGCGGGTGCGCGGCGGTCTTCTCGTACACGCGGCTGACCGACTTGATCTTCGGGTGGTCGGGGGCGACGCCCGAGCGCACGAGCCCCCAGGGGGTGGGAAGGCGCTCGAACATGTCCACCTCGCAGCGCCCGGCGGAGTCCTTGAGCAGGTGTCCGGCGGCGTAGAAGCCCGCGGGGCCGGAGCCGATCACTGCGATGCGGATGGGGGGCTCGTCGGTCATCGGCGGCTGGTGCGAATGGGGATTGTTGGGAAGGGCTGCGGGGCTATGTGTGGGGCGAAGGGATGGGCGCGGCCCGACTCGAACGGGCGACCCCCTCGGTGTAAGCGAGGTGCTCTGGCCAGCTGAGCTACGCGCCCACGTGAGGCCTCTTAAAAGGCTAGCGACAGCGACGAGAAGTCTCTCTGCGAAGCTGTGCCGATGGGCAAGCGCGGCCGGATCGCGGCGGGCTCGGCGGGCACGGCCGTGGTGGTGCTGGCGCTCGCGCAGCTGCTGCTGCCGCGGCTGGCGGCAAGCAGGATCTCCTCGCGCGTGGGGCGCTACGGGACGGTGCGGAGCGTGAGCGTGAGCGCGTGGCCGGCGATCGAGCTGCTGTGGGGGGACGCGGGCTCGGTGCACGTGCGCGCGAGCAGCGTCGCGCTCAGCCCGGCGCAGGCGGCGAGCCTCTTGTGGGAAGCGCGCGGGGCGGCGAGCATGGACGTGAGCGCCGAACGCGTGCGGCTCGGCTCGCTGCAGCTTGCAGACGCGAGCTTGCAAAAGCGCGGCAGCGCGCTGAGCGCGCAGGCGCTGACGAGCGAAGCGGACGTGAAGGCTGCCCTGCCGGCGGGGTTCGACGTGCGCCTGCTGCGCAGCGAAGGCGGCGAGGTGGAAGTGCAGGCGACGGGCGCGCTGTTCGGCGTGGGCGCGTCGGTGAACGCGCTGGCCGGCGCGAGCGAAGGCAAGCTGGTGGCCCATCCGCTGGGGTTCCTCGTGGAAGCGCTGCACCTGACGCTGTTCGCCAGCCCGCACGTGTACGTGGAGGGCGTGGGGGCGAGCGTGCACGGCGAACACCCGCTGAGCTACCGCCTGACGATCAGCGCGCGCCTGCGCTGAGCGCCCGCGCGCATGGCGCGGGCGGCGCTTCAGGCCGCGGTCGGCAGGCCGGTCGCGCGCATGCCCGTCGTCGCGGTCTCGGTCGCGGTGCGCGGCCCCACGACCATCGGCAGGCCGTTCTTGGGGCTGATGGTGGGCATCTGGCGGATGCGCAGCTCGAAGCCGCCGGGCAGGGAGAGGGTGAAGCGCGAGAGGATGCCCGTGGCGATCGCGCGCACCTCCAGCTGGCCGAAGCGCATGCCGATGCACGTGCGCGAACCTCCGCCGAAGGGCACGTACGCGCCCTTCGGCAGCGCGGCCG
>JASHYF010000383.1 GCA_030043235.1 Solirubrobacteraceae bacterium
AGGCGGGCCAGGAACGGGTCGGCGCCGGCCGTCACGTCGGCGTCGACGGTCCAGTACTCCTGGGTCTTGAAGCGCTCGATCTCGACTTCGCGGTCGACCACCAGCCGCAGGGCCACAGACTGCACCCGGCCGGCCGAGCGCGAGCCCGGCAGCTTGCGCCACAGCACCGGCGACAGGGTGAAGCCCACCAGGTAGTCGAGCGCGCGGCGCGCCAGATAGGCGTCGACCAGCTCGCGGTTGAGCTCCCGCGGGTGGCGGAAGGCGTCGAGCACGGCCGTCTTGGTGACTTCGTTGAAGACGACGCGCTTGACGTCGACGCCCTTGAGCACCTTGCGGTTCTTCAGCACCTCGCGCACATGCCAGGATATGGCCTCGCCTTCGCGATCGGGGTCGGTGGCGAGATAGAGATGCTGGGCGCCCTGCACCGCCTTGGTGATGTCGCTCAGGCGCTTCTCGGCCTTGCCGTGGACTTCCCAGGACATGGCGAAGTCCTCGTCCGGCCGCACCGACCCGTCCTTGGGCGGCAGGTCGCGGACATGGCCATAGCTCGCCAGGACCTTGTAGCCCTTGCCAAGGTACTTGTTGATGGTTTTCGCCTTTGCAGGCGATTCGACGATGACGACGTTCATGCCCAGGTTGGCCGCCGTTGGCCGGGGACAGATAGTTCCCGGAAGTCGTTAAAGCAAGGCTACCAAGTTCCCGGGCTGGCGCTCGACCCGGCCGGCGAGGGGGGGCGGCTGATCGCCGCAGCCGCGGCCGGCGGTTTCCTGCTGGTGGCCGCGCTCGCCTATCCCGGCGGGATGGGCATGGGCGACGTGAAGCTCGCGGGCATGATGGGGCTGTTCCTCGGCGCCGCCGTCGCTCCGGCGCTCTTGATCGCGCTGCTCGCCGGCGTGCTGCTCGGCGTCGTGCTGGCCGCCCGCAGGGGCGCGCGCGCGGCGCGCCGGACGGCCATTCCGTTCGGCCCGTTCCTCGCGCTCGGCGCGCTCGTCGCGGTGTTCGCCGGGCCGCAGCTCGTCGATGTCTACGTCAAACACTTCCTTCACTAAAGCGCCGTGGAGGAGACGCCGATACGCCCAGTGCGGGCGCATCAGCCCGCCGCCTGACGCGTCTCACTCGCGATGCAACTACTTCCTTCACGTATCCCCACGCTCCAGATCAAGCTTCCGCTGAAGCTCGGCCGGCGCTCCGGCGAGAGCCTCGTCGGCCTGGACATCCAGCCGGGCTTCGTCGCGGCTGTGCAGGCGCGCGTGAACGGCTCGATCCTCGCCGAGCGCGCGGCCGCGTTGCCGCTCCCGGCCGACTCGGTGCGCGACGGCGAAGTCGTCGACGAGGAGGCGCTCAGCGCGACGCTGCGCGAGCTGTTCCGCCGCAGCGGCCTCTCGAAGCGCGTGCGCGTCGGCGTCGCCAACCAGCGCACGGTGCTGCGCACGCTCGAGCTGCCGCCCGTCACCGACCAGAAGGAGCTCGCGGCCGCCGTCAGCTTCCAGGCCCAGGACCAGGTGCCGATGCCGCTGGACAACGCGGTCATGGACTTTCAGCCGCTCGGCGTCGTCGAGACCCCGTCCGGCCCGCGCCAGCGCGTGGTGCTCGTGGCCGCGCAGCGCGACATGATCGAACGGCTGCTCGCAGCGGTGCGCCGCGCCGGCCTGAACGCCGCGGCGTTGGATCTCTCGGCGTTTGCGCTGATTCGATCGCTGTATCGCCCGGAGGCCGAGCAGACCGGGCGCATCCTGTACCTGAACGTCGACGGCTTGACGAACCTCGCGATCGCCGAGGGCACCGTCTGCCGCTTCACGCGCGTCGTCGGCAGCGGCCTCGAGGGAATGGCGAGCCAGCTCGCCGAGCGGCGCAGCATCGCGCTGACCGAGGCGCGCGCGCTGCTGGCGGCCGTCGATCTCAGGACTGCCCCCGCAGCCGGGCCGAGCGCCGTCCCGAGCGAGCAGGCGGCGGCGCAGGACGGCGCGCAGGGCGAGCAGGCCTCGCCCGCGCCGGAGTCGCCGGCGCACGAGGGAGAGCCGCCCGGGCAGCACGAGGACGCGGGGCGCCAGCCGCAGAGCGTGGAGGAGGCCGAGGCGAGCGAGCGCGCGATGAGCTACGAGGAGCTCACGGACCTCGCAGGAGCCCCCGAGGCGCACGCTCCCCAGGCGGACGCGGACGTGTGGGCGGTGCTCGAGAACGGCATCCGCGACATCTCCGGCGAGGTCCGCAACTCGCTCGACTTCCACCGCTCCCAGGACGGCGGCGGCGAGGTCTCGCAAGTGGTGATGAGCGGCGCCGCGCAGGCCATACCCGGGTTCGCCGAGGCGTTGCAGGCCTCGCTCGGCGTCGAAGTGCGCTGCCGCGAGGTGGGCGTCTTCGAGCACTCCCTGCCCGAGACGATCTCGCTGCACAGGCTCGCGATCGCCACCGGCCTGGCCGCCGTGGAGGCGCCGCAATGAGAGCCGTCAACCTGATTCCCCCGGAGCAGCGAAGCGACCGTCCGGTCGGCGCCGGCCGCTCGCAGGGCGTCGCCTACGCGCTGCTCGGACTGATCGCCGGGCTGGCGCTCATGACGGTGCTCTACGCCCAGGCCGACCACCAGATCTCCAGCCGCCGCGCGCAGGTCGCCTCGCTCACCGAACAGGAGCAGAACGTCGAATCGCAGGCCGGCCGGCTGGCCTCGTACACGAGCTTCCTCGCGCTGCGCGAACAGCGCCTGCAGGCGGTCGAGACGCTGCTCGACTCCCGCTTCGACTGGGCCCACGTCTTTCACGAGTTCGGCCGCGTGCTCCCCGGTGGGACCTCGATCACCTCGCTCGAAGGCACCGTCGGCTCGCCGGTGTCGATCAGCTCGCCCGCCAAAGCGCCATCGAGCGCGCCGAGCTCCGGCGCATCGAGCTCGAGCGCCGTCGCCTCGGCCACCCCGCCGGGCAGCGTGCCCACGTTCACGCTCGGCGGCTGCGCCGAAAGCCAGGCGCTGGTGGCGGAAACGCTCGGGCGTCTGCGCCTGATCGACGGCGTCGACGAAGTCCAGCTCACGAGCTCCGCCGCGTCGGCGAGCGGCGGCGGAGGCGGAAGCACCGGCTGCCCCTCCCACGACCCGAGCTTCACGGTGCAGATCCTCTTCGACCCGCTCCCGAGCGCGACGGCCGTGGCCGCCGCGACGAAGGCCGCATCCGGCCCGGCGAGCGAGGAGCCGGCCGCTTCGGCCACGACGCAGGGGGCGAGCCTGCCATGAGCATGCGCGACCGCATGGTCCTGATCGCGATCGTGCTCGTCGCGATCCTCGGGGGCGTGTGGCTGAAGATCGTCTCGCCCGAGCGCAAGCAGGCGAGCAAGCTGAACGCCCAGGTCGCCGCGGCCAAGGCCGCGCTCGCGAGCGCGGAAAGCAGCGTGGCGAGCGCCGACGCGGCGCAGAAGCAGTACGCGAAGGCGTACGCGTCGATCGTCAGCCTCGGCAAAGCGGTGCCGCCCACCGAGGAACTGCCGTCGCTGATCTACGAAATCGACCAGGCCTCCAACGAGAAGAGCGTCGACTTCTCCGCGATCACGACCGGCGCCTCCGCCGCCGCGGGCGCTTCGACCGCCACCAGCGCCTCCGCACGCGCCTCTACCAGCGCGTCCGCCACGGCTGCCGGCTTCACCGAGCTTCCCTTCACGTTCGTGTTCGAAGGCGGCTTCTTCGAGCTCGAACACCTCTTCCGCCAGCTCGCCGGCCTCACGTCGCTGTCGAGCAGCGGCGAAGTCGAGGCGGATGGACGACTGCTGACGATCGAGAGCGTGAAGCTCGCGCCCGCCGCGGGCTCCACGCCCGCTCCGGGCAAGCCGCCGGCGCTGACCGGGACCGTCGCCGCGACCGCCTACGTGCTGCCGCCCAGCCAGGGCCTCACCGCGGGCGCGACCTCCACATCTCCCACCGGCGCGGGCGCGAGCCCCGCCTCGAGCGGCACGGCGGCGAGCTCCGCGACGGCGCCCGCGGTCGTGAAGGTGAACCCATGACCAGCTTCCTCAACTCCGTCAAGGCCGACCTGCTCGACCGCCGCCTGCTGCCACTCGTGGTGGTGGTGCTGCTCGGCCTCGCGGGCGCGATCGGCTACCTGGCGGTCGGCACCGGCTCGAGCTCGACCGCGCCGGCGAGCTCGTCCGCCACGAAATCGCTTGGCGCCGCCTCGGGCGTGGCGGTCAGCGAGCTGGCCTCGGAACGGGCCGTGGCCGAGACCACCGGCGGTCTGTCCAGCCAGCGCGGCGGGACCGCGCGCAACCCCTTCAAGCCGCTCGCCGAGCCCGAAGCAGAGACCTCCACGACCTCCAGCACGAGCGCCCCTGCGAGCAGCTCCAGCCCATCGAGCTCCCCGAGCTCCAGCTCCTCGGCCCGCAGCTCCGAACCCAGCTCCTCGAGCACGCCGGCGCCGGAAACCCACGCGAGCGCTCCGGCGCCATCCAAGCCGGCACCGCCGAAGACGATCTACCACGTGGCCGTGCTGTTCGGGGCGCTGTCCGCCGGCTCGAGCGCGCCGAGCGAAAAGCTGACGCCGTATGAGAACCTGAAACTGCTGGCGCCGCTGCCGGCGAGCAAGGACGCGCTGATCGTCTACAGGGGCGTGACCGCCGGCAAGGGCGCCACGTTCACGCTCGTCAGCGAAGCGATCCTGCACGGCAACGCCGCCTGCCTGCCGAGCGAATCCCAGTGTCAGGCGATCGCCCTGAAAACGGGGCAGTCCGAGCAGCTGGAATACCTCACGCCGTCGGGCCAGAGCGAGACCTACGAACTGCGGGTCGTGAGCATCACCTCGAGCAAGGCCTCCGCCGCCGCGTTCGAGGGCATCCTGCGCGACGAGTCCAAGGCGGGGCGCACGCTGCTCAGCCAGGACGGCGCGGGCGGGCTGTCCAGCCTCAGCTACTGAACCGCGCCGCGACGCTCCAGCCGCGCCGCGATGCTTCAGCCGCGCCGCGACGCTTCAGCCGCGCCGCGACGCTCGAGCTGCGCCGCGAC
>JASHYF010000384.1 GCA_030043235.1 Solirubrobacteraceae bacterium
CCCTCGTCCACGATCCTCCTGGCCTCGCTCGCGTACTCCTGCGGCGTGTAGGGGATCGCCGGGCACTGCTCGCGGTTGGCGAGCGCGCCGGAGATCGCGCAGGTGATGACGGCCGGATCCTCCAGACTCATACAGGCACGACCCCGTTCCGCTTCCACGGGCGCTCCACCTTCTTGCTCTGCGCCAGCTCCAGCGCACGGCAGATCGTCTCGCGCGTCTCGCGCGGGTCGATGACGTCGTCGATCACGTCGTTGCCGGCGGCCACGTACACGTCGAAGATCTTGCGAAAGCCCTCGATCAGCTCCGCGCGCTTGGCCTGCGGATCGTCGGCCGCCTCGACCTGCTTGCGGAAGGCGATCTCGACGACGCCCTCCGCGCCCATCACGCTGATCTCGGCGCTCGGCCACGCGACGATCAGGTCGGGCTCGTAGGCGCGGCCGTTCATCACGTAGTAGCCGGCGCCGTAGGCCTTGCGCGTGATCACCGTGACCTTCGGCACGGTCGCGTTGGCCACCGCGTGCAGCATCTTGGCGCCGTGGCGGATGATGCCCGCGGCCTCCACCTTCGTGCCCACCATGAACCCGGGCACGTCCTGGATGAACACCAGCGGGATGGCGAACGCGTTGCACAGGTTGACGAAGCGCGCGGCCTTGTCCGCGGAGTCGTTGTCGAGGATGCCGCCGAGCTGCTTGGGCTGGTTGGCGACGATGCCGGCGGGGCGACCGCCGAAGCGGGCGAAGCAGGTGATGATCGTCTTCGCCCACTGCGCCTTCATGTCGAAGTACTGGCCGTGGTCGACGATCGCCCGGATCACCTCGTACATGTCGTACGGCTTGCGGTTGGACTCCGGCAGCACGTCCAAGAGCGCCTCCTCGCGCCGCTCGACCGGGTCGCTCACCGGCCACAACGGCGGGATCTCTTCGCAGTTCTGCGGCATGTAGGAGAGGTACTGCTTGACGGCGTCGATGCACTGCTGGTCGTCCGCCACCTCCATGTCGCCGACGCCCGACTTGCGGCAGTGCACGCGCGAGCCGCCGAGCTCCTCCTGGGTGACGTCCTCGCCGATCGCCGCGCGCACCAGGTGGGGTCCGGCGAGCGCCATCGAGCCGCGGCCCTTGACCATCGGCACGAAGTCCGCGAGGCCGGGGATGTACGCGGTGCCCGCCGCGCACGGGCCCATCAGCGCGGCGATCTGCGGGATCACGCCGCTCATCACGACCTCCTCGCGGAACAGGTGTCCCGAGCCCGCGAACATCGCGCCGGCCGCCTCCTGCACGCGCGCGCCCGCGGAGTCGAGCAGCCACACGAAGGGGATGCGCTCGCGCAGCGCGAGCTCGCGCAGGCGCGTGACCTTCAGCTCGCCGGTCATGCCCATCGACCCCGCCATCACGGTGAAGTCGTACGCGCACACCGCGGTCAGGCGCCCGTTCACCTTGCCGTAGCCCGTGATCACGCCGTCCGCCGGCGCGTCCACGCCGTCCATCGCGCGCTGGGAGAAGTGGGGTTTGCCATGGATGCCGAGCTCCACGAAGGTGCTCGCGCCGGCCTCGCCGGCGTCGATCAGCAGCGCGATGCGCTCGCGCGCGGTGAGCTTCTCGCGCGCGTGCTGCTCGGCGATCTTCTCCTCGCCGCCGCCCAGCTCGATGCGTGCGCGGCGCGCTTCGAGATCCTCCACGAGCGGCCGCAGCAACGACGATGGAGCGGTGGTCTCAGCCACGGCGGAATCCTAGCCGGATGAGACGATAGGTGGGCAGTAATGCGTGCTACTACACACTTTGCCCGCCGGCGCCAGCGGGCTCTCGAACGCCCTGCACTGCCTTCAGCGCCCCTTCCACACCGGCTCGCGCTTCTCGAAGAAGGCGCTGACGCCCTCGACGATGTCCTCGGTGGACAGCGCCAGGGACAGCTGCGCGCGCAGGTAGTCGAGGGCGTCGTCGAGCGGCATGTCGAGCTGCCGGCGCATCGCCTCCTTGCCCAGGCGCATGATCACCGGCGAGGAGGACGCGAGCTTGCCCGCCCACTCGGCCACGGCGGCGTCGAGCTGCTCCTCCGGGACGACGCGGTTGACGATGCCGGCCGCGTGCGCCTCGGCCGCGCTCCAGCGCTCGCCCAGCAGCAGCAGCTCGTTCGCCTTCTTGCGCGGGACGTTGCGGTAGATGAGCGCCATGATCATGAACGGGAAGGTGCCCACGTTGATCTCCGGCGTACCGAACGTGGCGCCCTCGCCGGCGACGATCAGATCGCATGCGAGCGCGATCCCGAGCGCGCCCGCGAGCACGTGCCCGCGCGCGCGGCACACGGTCGGCTTGCCGAGCTGGCCGATCAGCTTGAAGAGCTCGACGAAGCGCTCGGAGCCGAAGTGCTTCTCCACGAGCGGCACATCGGCGCCGAAGCCGCCGAGCGCTGCGCCCGAGGAGAACGTCCGCTCGTGCGAGGACGCGAGCACCACGCAGCGGACGCGCTCCTCCTCGCGCGCTCGCGCGAACGCCGCGAGCAGGCCGCCCAGCAGCTCCGGCGAGAGCGCGTTGCGCGTGTCCGGGTCGTTCAGCGTGATCGTCGCCACGCCCGACTCGGCGACCTCGTAGAGGACCTTGTCGGTGGACGTCGCCTCGCTCGGCACGCGCGCATCGTAGCCACATCCACGAGCACGCGGAAAGCCTGAAGCGCCGCTCCCCGCTCTCGAACGCGCGCGCCTGCTACAGCGGCGGCGAGGAGCTGCCTTCACTGGCTTCGCGTTCAGCGAGCGCGCGGCAGCTTTTCGCCGCTTTGCCGTGCTTGCGGGCGCAGGCGCGCAGTGCCCGCGCGGTGCGGCGACGTTCGATCTGCTTCAGCCGCGCTTCGGTGATCGTCTTCGCCGGCGGCGGGGCGAGCACGTGCACGGGCACGTTGACCGCAAGCGTGTCCACGCGGATGGCGAGGATCACGCCTTCGTACATGAAGGTCACCCGGATTCGTACCGGCAGGCCGTTGGCGGCGATGAAGATTTCCATCTGCAGGGAGGGCGGCGGCGCCGGCTTGGCCTTCTTCGCTCCGCCCACCGACGGCAGTTCCAGCGCCTCGAGCGGATGCTTGGATTCCTTCGCTTGCGCCCTCAGCTCCGCCACGAGCGGCGCGGGGTTGAGCGTCGCGTCGAACTCGATCACCCGCTGTTCGTCCACCGTCACCGGGCCCACGTCTTCGACCGCGAGGGCGCCGTTCAGCTCTTCGATCAGCTTGCTGAAGGTACCCTGCTGGCCCGCTTCGTCGCTATCGAGCACGCCACCGAGATCGAGGCCGCTGGATTCCGCTCCTTTGGCCTTGTGCTGGCTGGCGACCCACGGGCGCCCACCGTCGATTTCCGCTGCCTGCCGCCGATAGGTGTAGGTCGTTTCGCCGATCGTGCGCGTCTGCGTTTCGGCGGCGCCGAACAGCCCTGCGGTCGCGGCGACCTGGGGGGGCGAGTCGCTGGCTTCACCTTTGCCGGCCACGATCAGCACGAGCGGAGTGCCGCCCTGCGCTTCAGCGATCTCCGA
>JASHYF010000385.1 GCA_030043235.1 Solirubrobacteraceae bacterium
AGCGCGAGGAGCTGCCGTTCGAGCTGACGCCCGCGCGCGTGCGCCGCCTGTGCGATGGACACCTCGGCGTGGGCGCGGACGGCGTGCTGCTGCTCTCGCGCCCGGCCGCGCCGGCGGCGCCGTACGTTGCGGAGCTGCGTATCTTCAACCCGGATGGCTCGGAGGCGGAGCTGTCGGGCAACGGCGCGCGCGAGGCGATCATGTACCTGCGCCGCAGCGGCTGGACCGCTGAGCATACTTTCGCTATACAGACTCGTGCGGGAGAGATACGCCCGACGATCACCGGCCGGGACACGTGCACGGTGGAGATGGGCAGGGCGAGCCTGCAGTCGCGGGACTTCCCGGCCGGCCCGGACGACGGCCGGGGGACCGTCGCCTCGGGCGCTCGCGTGTGGGCGTTTCGCCACGTGTCGATCGGCAACCCGCAGTGCGCGATCCACGTGGAGAGCGAGGAGGAGCTGCGGTCGCTGGACCTGCGGGCGATCGGCCCGGACATAGAAAGCGCCGAGCAGTTTCCCAACCGCACGAACGTGTCCTTCTACACGGAGAGCCCTCCGGAGACGCCCGGCCGCATCCGCGCGCGCATCTTCGAGCGCGGCGTGGGGGAGACGCTCGCCTCGGGCACGGGGGCGACGGGAGCGGCGGTGGCGCACTCTCTGCAATACGACCCCTCGCTGCGCCCGCAGCGCGTGACGGTGGAGCTGGACGGCGGCGAGCTGGAGGTGGAGGTGGCGGAGGACCTGCGCGTGAGACTGACAGGGCCCGCCCGACCGGTGTTCGCGGGCACGCTGAGCGAGGACTTCGAAAAGGAGCTGCATGAGACCTAGTGAGCGCTTGGAGCGCATCCCGCCGTACGTGTTCGCCCAGCTGGAGCGCAAGATCGCGGAGAAGCGCGCGGCGGGCGTGGACGTGATCAGCCTGGGCATCGGCGACCCCGACCGGCCGACGTCGCCGCTGATCGTGGAGGCGATGCAGGAGGCGGTGAGCGAGCCGGAGACCCACAAATACCCGACGAACCGCGGGCGCGAGGACTTCCGCGGCGCGGTGCGCGACTTCTACGAGCGCCGCTTCGACGTGCGCGTGGACCCGGACAGCGAGATCATCCCGGCGCTGGGCGCGAAGGAGGCGATCTTCAACCTCAACCTGGCGTTCCTCGACCCGGGCGACTACGCGCTGGCGGCGGACCCGGGCTACCCGGTGTACACGGCAGGCCCGTGGCTGGCGGGGGCGGAGCCGGCGCTGATGGCGCTCGAGCCCGAGCGCGGCTTCACCCCGGACCTGGAGGCGATCGACGCGCAGGTGAGGGCGAGGGCGAAGCTGATGTACCTGTGCTACCCGAACAACCCGACAGGGGCGGTGGCGCCGGAGGGCTTCTTCGCGCGCGTGGTGGAGTTCGCGCGCGAGCACGAGATCCTGGTGGTGCACGACAACGCGTACTCGGAGATCACCTTCGACGGCTACCGCGCGCCGTCGTTCCTGGCGACACCGGGGGCGAAGGACGTGGGCGTGGAGGTGTTCTCGCTGTCGAAGGGCTACAACATGACGGGCTGGCGCTGCGCGGTGGTGGTCGGAAACGCGCAGGCGCTGCGCACGTATTGGCAGTTGAAGACGAACATCGACTCGGGCGTGTTCGAGGCGGTGCAGCTGGCGGCGGTGGCGGCGCTGTCGCCGGACGCTGACGCGGAGGTGGCCTCGATGAACGAGCTGTACCGCCGCCGGCGCGACGCGGTGTGCGCTGCGCTGCGCAGGATCGGCGTGGAGGTGCGCCCGCCGCGCGGCACGATCTACGTGTGGGCGCCGGTGCCGAAGGGCTTTGCGAGCTCGGCGGAGTACTGCGAGCACGTGCTCGAGCGCACGGGCGTGGTGCTCACGCCGGGGGCCGCGTACGGGCCGGCGGGGGAGGGCTGGTTTCGCATCTCGCTGACCACGCCGGACGATCGCCTGCTGGAGGCGGTGCAGCGCCTGGGCGCGTTGAAGGGTTGATATTTAGAAGGGAGGGGTTCGCGTGCTGCCGGCCAGCGCGTGGTGGGCGGTCACGATTGCCGTCTCTTCACAACGGCGCTCGTGCGTGTGCCTACACTGGGGATGGATGCAAACGGGCGAAAACGGCCGCAGGGCCGTCTCGGAGGGACCGGCGGAGCACGTTGACGGGCGCGCCGTGAAGGGTGCAGCGGGCAAGCGGGCGGCGAGCGACGGCCGATCGCAGGCCGGCGAGCAGCGCGCACGCCAGCGTGCGCTGTGCATCGGCGTGATACCCGACGGCGAGGACCTGGCGGAGCTCGGCGAGCTGCTGCGCACGGCCGGCGTGGGCGTGGTCGGGGAGATGATCCAGCGTCGTGAGCAGCCGCACCCGAACACGTACATCGGCCCGGGCAAGGTGGCGGAGGCGAAGGCGATGGCACGAGCGTGCGACGCGAACGTGATCGCGTGCGATGACGAGCTGACAGCGCGCCAGGAGCGCAACCTCGAACAGGAGCTGGGCCTGGCGGTGGTGGACCGCACGACGGTGATCCTCGACATCTTCGCCTCACACGCGGGCAGCGCGGAGGGCAAGCTGCAGGTGGAGCTGGCGCAGCTGGAGTACAACCTGGCGCGCATGCGCGGCCTGTGGAGCCACCTAGAGCGCCTGGGTGGCGGGATCGGCACGCGGGGCCCGGGGGAGACGCAGATCGAGACCGACCGCCGCCTCGCGCGCAACCGCATCGCCACGCTGCGCCGTCGCCTGGAGCACGTGAAGGGCACGCGCGCGGTGCAGCGCGCCGAGCGCGAGCGCGCGGAGCTGCCGAGGATCGCGCTGGTGGGCTACACGAACGCGGGCAAGTCGACGCTGCTGAACGCGCTGAGCGCACACTTCGGGAGCGCTTCGCCCGCGCCGGTGGGCGTGCGCGATCGCCTCTTCCACACGCTGGATCCGACCACGCGCATGCTGCGCTTGGGAGGGCGCTCGTACCTGATGACGGACACGGTGGGTTTCATCAGCAAGCTGCCCCACCAGCTGGTGGACGCGTTCGCGGCGACGCTCGAGGAGACGCGCCGCGCGGATCTGCTCGTGCACGTGCTCGACGCCTCCGCGCCGGAGGGCAAGCAGGAGATCATGAAACGCTCGGTGGAGCGGACGCTGGAGGAGATCGGCGCGGGCGAGCGCCCGCGCGTGCTGGCGCTCAACAAGGTCGATCTGCTCGACGGCGAAGCGCGCGAGGAGCTGCGCTTCCGTCACCCCGGCGCGGTGCTCGTCAGCGGCGTGGCACCGGCTCCGAATGGCGGGGCGCCGGGTCCGAATGGCGGGGCGCCGGGTCGGAATGGCAGGGCGCCGGGTCCGAGTGGCAGGGCACCGCGCCGGGACGGCGGGGCGCCGCGCCGGAACGGCGTGGCCGGCGAGGGCATGGACGCGCTGGGCGAGCGCCTGGAGCACGAGCTCGCGCACACGCTGCGCGCGCTGGACCTGCTCGTCCCGTACGCCGACGGCGGCAGCCTTGCCGAGCTGCACGAGCTGGCCGGCGAGGTCAGCCGCGAGGACACCGCCGAGGGCGTGCGCGTGCACGCGCTCGTGCCCGCGCGCCTGGCCGCGCGCTTCGCGCGCTTCGCAGTCGCCTCGTAGGTTGTTACGCGGCGGTTTCGGACGGTTGACTTGAACGTACGCCCACTGTAGGCTCGCCGCATGTCTCGTGCGCCAAGGCGCGCCAAGGCGCGCATCGCACGGGACCGAGGTCGTGCCGGGGAGTCGCGAGGTCGTGCGGAGGGATCACGGAGGACAGGCGGAGATGAGGATGGGCCGCGCGAGGGGAGCGGGCGCAGGGGGATGGCGCAGCCGCGCGCTGACGCTGCTCGCGACGAGCGCGCTCGCCACGCTGGCGATGGCTGGCTCGGCCACGGCGAGCGCCGCTGATCTCGGGAACGTTGCCCTGTCGTTCGCGGGTGCGAACCCGCTCACGCCGCTGCCGGGCACTGCGGCACGCCCCGCGCGGCTGCGGCGAAGCTCGCAGCGGGGAATCTCGCTGACGCGGTCGAGCACCAGGCCCTACTGGGCCTGTCCGGAAGAACAGTGCGACGCGATCGTCGACCCGCCGGCTACGCGCAGCAAGGACGGTCGCCCGGCGCTGCCCGCGGGGCCGCTGCTGGAAGGCGGCGGCGAAGACGGAGGACTCGATCCACAGGAACTCCGGTCGGCATACAAGATCCCGGCGGGCCTGCCGGAAAAGCAGACGATCGCGATCGTGGACGCGTTCGGCTTCGAAGCCGCGGAAACGGATCTGGCGACGTATCGCGCACGCTATGGCCTGCAACCGTGCACGAGACAGAACGGCTGCTTCAGGAAGGTCAACCAGGCGGGCGAAGAAGCCAACTACCCGCCGCCGAAAGAAAGCTGGGAGACCGAGAGCGCCCTCGACATCGAGATGGCCTCCGCGGCATGCCCCGAATGCGAGATCGTGCTGGTCGAGGCCACCGACAACGACGACAGCGATCTCGCGCAGGCCGTCGACGAGGCGGCAAACCTCGGCGCGAACGAGATCTCCAACAGCTGGGGCAGCCCCGAAGAATATTGCTGGCAGGAAGCGGCGGACACCTGTGAACAGGAATCCTCCGCCTTTGACCATCCCGGCGTGTTGATCACCGCCGCGGGAGGCGACAGCGGCTACGACGACTTCGGGGAAGGCGCAGAATCGCCGGAATATCCCGCATCGCTTCCGTCGGTGGTGGCCGTCGGCGGGACGTCCCTGCACAAGGCCGTCAACACGCGGGGCTGGTCGGAGGAAGTGTGGGGCAACGAAGCGTCCTACGGGGCGAGCGGCAGCGGCTGCAGCCGCTTCCCGAAGCCCGCCTGGCAGGATGACAGCGGCTGCGCCGGGCGCATGACCAACGACGTGGCCGCTGTCGCCGCCTGCGAAACGCCGGTGTCCGTGTACAACATCCACGGCTGGGAGAACATCTGCGGGACGAGCGTGAGCACGCCGCTGGTCGCGGCGATCGAGGCGCACGCGAGCGCCTACGCGCGCTCGCTCCCCGGCGCGGACGCGTTCTACGAGGACCCGGGCGCGCTGTTCGACGTCACCGCCGGAAGCAACGGACAGTGCACGCCGCCCGCCGAAGACGAATACTTCTGCACCGCTCAGGCCGGCTACGACGGCCCGACCGGCAACGGCACGCCCGACGGCGCGCTGGAACTGACGGGCGCCGCGCCGGCGGCGAGCACCAGCCCGGCGAGCGCGGTCACGGGCTCCGCCGCGACGCTCAACGGCCGGCTCGACCCCGAGGGCGCGCAGACGACCTACCGCTTCGAATACGGCACCACCAGCGCCTACGGGACGAGCGTGCCGCTGTCCGAAGCATCCGCCGGCTCGGGCACCTCCGGGCAAGCGGTCAGCCAGGAAGTCGCGGGCCTCTCCGCGCAGACCACCTACCACTACCGGATCGTCGCCGCCAACGGCGTCGGCACCACCTACGGACAGGACGTGGAGTTCACGACGGCGGCTCCGGTGGTCACGGGCGTCGAACCGGCGAGCGGCCCGATCGACGGCGGCGGCTCGGTGACGATCACCGGCGCGAACCTCGCCGGCGCGAGCGCCGTGCGCTTCGGCTCGAACGCGGCGCTCGGCTTCACCGTCAGCTCGGAAACGTCGATCAGCGCGATCGCGCCGAGCGGGCACGGCGCCGTGGACGTCACCGTGACCACGCCCGCCGGCACCAGCGCGACGAGCGTCGCCGACGTCTTCGACTACAAGCGGCGGGGAGAAGTCCTGGCGTGGGGCGCCAACAAGGGCGCGCTCGGCGACGGCCAGGGCAACCGCAGCGACCTGCCCGTCGAAGCGAGCGGGCTCTCCGACGTGACCGCGCTGGCCGCCGGCGCCCACCAGAGCCTTGCGCTCGTCGCCGACGGCAGGGTGATGGCGTGGGGCGAAAACCGCTTCGGGGAACTCGGCGACGGCACGCACACCGAGCGCAGGCAGCCCGTCGGCGTGTGCGCGGCCGGCGTCAGCGAATGTGCCCACGGCCCGTATCTCGAAGAAGTGACGGCGATCGCCGCAGGGCGGCTGCAGAGCCTCGCGCTGCTCAGAGACGGCACGGTGATGGCGTGGGGCGGCAACCTCTACGGCGACCTCGCCAGCGACACCGAACGCAGCGCCGTGCCGGTGCCGGTGTGCACGAAGCTGGAATCTCCGTGCAAGCCCGAACACTACCTGCGCGAAGTCGTGGCGATAGCGGCCGGCGCGGACTTCAGCCTCGCGCTGCTGCAGAGCGGCACGGTGATGGCGTGGGGCGAAAACGTCGCCGGCGAGCTCGGCGACGGCAGCGCCAAGGGTCCTGAAACATGCGGGCCGGACAAGGAAGCGTGCAGCCGGGTGCCCGTGCAGGTAAGGGGGGTGAGCGACGTCGAGGCGATCGCGGCCGGCTCGACGCACAGCCTGGCGCTGCTGAAGGGGGGCACGGTGATGGCGTGGGGCGCGAACGCCTCCGGTGAGCTCGGCGACGGCGTGAGGCCGGACACGAAGAAAAAGACCAAGAGCAAGAGCACGGACGGCGTGCCGGTCGCGGTGTGCGCGGAGGGCGAAAAGGCGCCGTGCTCGCACGAGCTCGGCGAAGTGACGGCTGTCACGGCCGGCGACGAATACAGCGTCGCGCTGCTGCGGGGCGGCACGGTAGCCGCCTGGGGCGAGAACTTCCACGACCAGCTCGGTGACGGCAGCACCAGCGAAAGCGACGTGCCGGTGGCGGTCTCGGGCCTGAGCGAAGCGACGGCGATCGCCGCCGGTGACGAAGGCGAAAGCACGCTCGCCCTGCTGAAGAGCGGCGAGCTCGTCAGCTGGGGCGCGAGCTCCTCCGGCGAGCTCGGCGACGGCACGCTCGCGGCCAGCGCCACAACCGTCGGCGTGTGCGCCGCCTACCTCGCAGGCGAATGTCCCGGTGGCCCGTACCTGAGCGGCGAAGTGAGCGCGATGGCGAGCGGCGGGGACCACGAGCTCGTCAGCTTCGCGCCCTCTCAGGCGCATCCCGAACCGCCGGCCGTCATCGCCGCGGCCGCGAGCGGCGTCGGCGAAACGTCAGCGACGCTGAACGCGAGCGTCGACCCGGAAGGGGCGACGGTGAGCGATTGCCACTTCGAATACGGCACCACGACCGCCTACGGCTCCAGCGTGCCGTGCTCGTCGCCGCCCGGCTCGGGGACCAGCCCGGTGGTGGTGTCCGCGACTGTGAGCCTGGCGGCGGACACCGTCTACCACTTCCGCGCCGTCGCCACCAACAGCGTCGGCACCACCTATGGCCTGGACAGCTCCTTCGCGACAGAACCCCCAAGCGTCACCGGCGTGGAACCCGCGAGCGGGCCGGCCGCGGGCGGCGCCACGGTGCACGTCAGCGGCGCGGGCTTCGCGGGCGTGAGCGCTGTGCGCTTCGGCTCGGCGCAGGCCACCGGCTTCGAGGTGGAATCGGCCACCCAGATCAGCGCCGTGGCGCCGGCGGGCAGCGGCGAGGTGGACGTCACGGTCACCACGCCGGCCGGCACCAGCGCCACGGGCGCGGCCGACCGCTTCACCTATCTCCCCAAGTCCGGCGGCGCGCTGGCGTGGGGGCGGGGCGGCGGCAGGCTCGGCGATGGCGGGGTCGCCGACAGCGACCTGCCCGTGGAAGTGAGCGGCCTGTCCGAGCCGGTGGCCGTCTCCGCGGGCTTCGCACAGAGCCTGGCGCTGCTGGAAGACGGCGAGGTGATGGCGTGGGGCGGCGAAGACGACGTCGGAGAAGTGGGCGACGGCAGCATGAAGGGCAGCGACGTGCCGGTGGCCGTGTGCGCGCCCGGCGTGACGGCGTGCCCGCACGGCCCCTACCTGCAGGAAGTCATCGCCGTCTCGGCCGGCGGCGGCGACAGCCTCGCGCTGCTGCGAAACGGCACCGTGTACGCGTGGGGCGACGGCTCCTACGGGCAGCTCGGCGACGGCAGCACGGCCGCCAGCGACGTGCCGGTGCCCGTGTGCCTCGTCGCGGAAAGCCCATGCAGCCCGGCCAACCAGCTCCAGCACGTCACCGCCATCTCGGCCGGCTGGGAAAACAACCTCGCCCTGCTGCAGAACGGCACCGTGGTGGCGTGGGGGGAGAACGAACACGGCAGCCTCGGCGCGGGCACCACGAACGGTCCCGAGCACTGCCTGTTCGAACACCCGTGCAGCACCACGCCGGTGCCCGTCGAGGACCTGAGCGAAGTCATCGCCGTCTCAGCCGGGCCCGGCCAGGACCTCGCGCTGCTGAAGAGCGGCGAGGTGAGGGCCTGGGGCGAGAACGCGTGGGGGAGCTTGGGAGACGGCTCCACAAAGAACAGCGACGTCCCCCAGCCCGTGTGCGCGCCGGGTGAGGACACCAAGAAGTGCACCCCGCTGAGCGGGGTGCAGGCGATCTCCGCGGGGGCGGGGTTCAACCTGGCGCTGATGGACAACGCCACTGTGATGGCGTGGGGCCGCAACGGCCGGGGCCAGCTCGGCGACGGCCACAAGCGGGGTCCCGAAGAGTGCGAACGCAAGCGGGGCAGAGAAGCGTGCAGCCAGACCCCGGTGGCGATCGGCGCGCTAAACGAAGTCGTGGCGGTAGCCGCAGGCGACCTCGGCGGGCAGAGCCTTGCGCTGCTGCGCGACGGGACGGCGATGAGCTGGGGCGGTCTCGACGAACACGGCGAACTCGGCATCGGCAGCACCCTGTCGAGCGATTCGCCCGTGCCAGTGTGCGGCCTTTTCGCCACCGGCCCCTGTCCCGAAGGGCCGTTCCTGAGCGACGTGGCATCGATCGCGGTGGGCGGCGAGCACGACGTCGTGGCCGTCGGCCCGGAAGGCGATTGAAAGCGCGCACGTCGCGCTCACAGCGCGTGGGCCGGCGAGCGACGCGTGCGTCGCGGGCCGTCACGGCTCGGCATGGATCACCGCGCGGCCGGCGAGCGACGCGTGCGTTGCGGGCCGTCACGGCTCGGCATGGATCACCGCGCGGCCGAGGCCGATGATCTCCATCTCCGTCTGCGGGGCGCAGCACGCGACCTGCTCGGCCTCGTCGCGCAGCGTGCGCCTCAGCGCGACGAACGCCACGGCGCCCACGAGCGCGGGGACCCACAGGACGATCGCACGATAGACGAGCACCGCTCCGGCGGCCGCGGTGATGGAGACGTGGTAGAGCACGAGCGTGCCGATGAGGCCAGCGTCGATCCCACCGATGCCTCCGGGCACGGGGATCAGGCCGCCGAGCTCGCCGATCAGGTAGGCCATCGCGAGCAGCGCCAGTGGCGGCGCGGCGCCGAGCGCGCGAAAGCCGGCCCACAGGACGGCGACGTCGAACACGAGGTACGCGAGCAGGCCGGCGACCAGCACCGCGTCGCCTTCTCTGAGCAGCGCCAGCGACTCCTTCACGCCGTCCGCGACCG
>JASHYF010000386.1 GCA_030043235.1 Solirubrobacteraceae bacterium
CGCGGCGTCACCACCCACGGCTTCGCCGTCAACGTCCACAACGATCTCGAGCCCTTCAGCTGGGTGGTCGCCTGCGGTCTGCCCGGCGTGAGGATGACCTCGCTCGCCGCCGAGTCCGCCGCCGGCGGATGTGAGTCGCTCAGCTGTTTTCGCAAGCGCGTGGCCTACGCCTTCTGCCAGGCGCATCACAGGCGCCAGCGCGTGGTCTCGCCGCGGCGCCTCGGCATCGACACTGCGCACGCCGGCACGCGAGCGGAGCGAGCCTCTCTAAAAACCATCTCCTCCACCATCGTGGAGCCGATCCCCGCATGAGCGTCACGCGCTCGCGCGCAAACCCCGGCGGTATGGACGTGCTGAGCGCCCTCGGGAGCGACGTGCGCCCGCTGCGCGAGCGCAAGCCGCCGTGGTTCAAGGTGCCGCCTCCCGGCGGGCAGCGCCACCGCGAGCTCACCGAGATGATCCGCGCGGAGAACCTGCACACGGTCTGCCAGGAGGCCGCCTGCCCGAACGTCGGCGAGTGCTGGGAGCGCGGCACCGCCACGTTCATGATCCTCGGCGACACCTGCACGCGCCGCTGCGGCTTCTGCAACGTCAAGACCGGCAAGCCCACCTGGAACGACCCGCTCGAGCCCGCCCGCGTCGCGCGCTCGATCGCGCGCATGGGGCTGCGCCACGCCGTCATCACCTCCGTCGATCGCGACGACCTGCCCGACAAGGGCGCCTCCGCCTTCGTCGGCGTCATCCGCCAGGTCCGCCGCCAGGCGCCCGGCTGCCAGATCGAGGTGCTCACGCCCGACTTCCAGGGCCAGGAGATGCCGCTCGCCAAGGTCATCGCCGAGCGGCCCGACGTGTTCAACCACAACGTCGAGGTCGTCCCGCGGCTGTACCCGCTCGCGCGCCGCGGCTCGCGCTTCGAGCGCTCCTGCCGCGTGCTGCGCCTCGCGCGCGAGCTCGGCGAGGGCGAGGTCGTAACCAAGTCCGGGCTCATGGTCGGGCTCGGCGAGAGCCACCAGGAGATGCTCGACGCCTTCCGCGCGCTGCGCGAGCACGGCGTGCAGGTGCTCACCGTCGGGCAGTACCTGCGCCCCTCCGAGCGCCATCTGCCGGTCGTGCGCTACTGGCACCCCGACGAGTTCGCCGCGCTCGAGCGCGCCGCCTACGAGCTCGGCTTCCAGCACGTCGCCGCCGGCCCGCTCGTGCGCTCCTCATACCACGCCGACCAGCACGTGGGGTGGGCGGCAAAATCAGTCATCCCCGGCGTCGGTCCGCTGGCAGCGACCGCGACCTGATTCCTATTCCGCATACACCGCCCAGTTGACCCTGTCTCCAGTGGCGAGGGTCGCTTCCACCGTGAAGCTCACTCCCGCTTTCCGGGAGGTGACCGCCAAGCCGATCACCGTGCTGCCTTCCGGCGACACGATGATCGGCCCGGAGGCCGTCACCGCAGTGCAGGGGATGGTGAGCGTTTTGGAGAGCGTCATTTCCCCCGAGCGGCCGACAGCCAATGGGATCAGCTTCCGTAGCGATTCCGCGAGCTGAGATTCGCCCACTGCTTCCTTCTGTATCTGGCTTGCCGTCACCGATTCGTCGGCCAGCTGGTTCGAGCCAATCGTGTGAGCAGCGATCTTTTCCGCAGTCACCGCTTCGTGGGCAAGATCTTCCGTGAGCACCGATTCAGAGCCGAGTTTGCCTTCAAGGCCACGCGGTCCTTCTTTGCCTTCTTTGCCTTCCGCGCCCGCCTGCCCGCGAGGCCCTTCGGGCCCCTCTTTGCCTTCCCTGCCTTCCGGACCTGCCGGCCCACGAGGTCCTTCAGATCCTTCCTTGCCTTCCTTGCCTCGTTGTCCTTCTGGACCCGCCGGGCCTTCCTTCCCCTGCTTGCCTTCCCTGCCTTCCGGACCTGCCGGCCCACGAGGCCCTTCAGGCCCTTCCTTGCCTTCTTTGCCTTGCTGACCTTCCGGACCCGCCGGGCCTTCCTTCCCCTGCTTGCCTTCCTTGCCTTCCGGACCCGCGGGACCGGCCGACCCTTCCTTGCCTTCGGGACCACGTGGACCTTGCGGTCCTTCTTTGCCCGTCTGACCTTCTTTGCCTTCCGGCCCCGCCGACCCCGGCGCGCCTTCAGGCCCGGGCTGACCTTCTCTGCCCTGCTGGCCTTCGGGACCCTCCTTGCCTTCCGGGCCAGCTTGGCCTTCCTTCCCCGGCATGCCCTCCTTGCCTTCCGGGCCCTCGGGACCAGGCGAGCCTTCAGGACCGCGTGGGCCTTCACGGCCAGGCAAGCCCTCGGGACCGAGGGAGCCTTCAGGTCCTTCCTTGCCTTGCGGGCCGATCGGTCCCTGCGCGCCTTCAGGCCCGCGCTGACCTTCTCGACCCTGCTGACCTTCCGGACCCTCCTTCCCTTCCGGACCCTCCTTCCCTTCGGAACCTTCCTTGCCTTCCGGACCCTCCCTGCCTTCGGGACCGGCGGGACCGATCTGACCGATGGGGCCGTCGAGACCCTGGAGACCTTCCGCACCCGCCGGGCCGCGTGGACCTTCGCTGCCAGCCCTGCCTTCGGGACCCTGGCTGCCTTCCGGCCCACGTTCTCCCGCCGGACCGGCGGCCCCCGCAGGACCGTCCGCACCGCCGGGTCCCTCTACTCCGGCGGTGCCTGGGATACCTGGCGTACCTTCCGCGCCTTCCGGCCCGTCCGCTCCTCGCGGACCGCTTGTACCCCGTCGACCCGTCGCCCCAGCGGGTCCCCGGGAGGGGGTGGCGGCGGCCCTCGCGTGCTCCACATGCGCGTCCACTTTGGCTCGGTGCGAGCCGTGGCGGTCGTGCGCTCCGTGGCGAGCGCCCCCGCCTTGGTGGCCATCGCTGCCGGTTGGCCGTCGAGAGCGCAGGGAAGCTGCATCGCCGCCGGGATCGATCGACTGGCTCACGGCGATCCCCGCGCCAAGGCCGACGAGAAGGAGGACGAGTATGAGCACAACCACGCCGATGCGCCGCCTGGAGTTCATTTATCAGAATAGCTCGGATCCCTGGTCGTACTCCTTGAGTTGTGGCAACGACGCTTGCGGACGCCGCGCCGACACACCCGGCGCGGTAGTCCACAAGGGTCGGCTAGCCCCATTTTCCGCGGCTGAGCTAGCCGGCGGCCAGCCGACCCTGCTCAGCCCTGTTCCGGCAGCTCGACGGTATCCAGTTTCTCGGCGTCGGCTACGGCGAGGACGTCGGGATCCGCGGTGGCGATGCGATCGCCCTTCTTCGCCGACGCGAGCAGCACGGCGTCGGCCAGCGAGATGGGCCTGTTCGAGCGGTGGTAGTGGGTTGCGCGCATCTCGGCTGCGGAACGCGCAAGCGCGGCGTCGAGAGGGATCGCGGTCAAAGGTCCGTGCAGGAGCGGATCGAGTATCTCCATGGTTCGAGTGATCGCCATGCCGTGGACGCGCTGGGACACGTCCAGCGTCTCGATCAGGTTCGCGGTCGTCACGCCAGCGTCCCCCTCCCGCAACAGCGATCGCACGGCCGGCGTCGCCGGTCCGCCCACGAGGAAGGCGATCAACGCGTACGCATCGAGCAGCGTCACCGTTTCGCTCGTCGCGATTCCGAGGCGAGCTCGTCATCGCGCGCGATCCGTCGAAGCCGCCTCACGTCGATGTCGCCGAACTCGCTCGCGAGGGCTCCCTCCGCTGCGGCGATCGGGTCATCGGGCGCGGGCTGCAGGACGATCCAGTCGCCGTGATCCTCCATCGCCACGGTCGAGGTGCCCCAGCGGTGCCTGATCGCCGCTGGGATTGACACCTGGCCACCCTTCGAGATCTTCATGCGTGTCTTCATGTGCATGAAATCTATCATGAACACCGCAGGAAGAGCCTCGCCACGCGGCGGGTAAGCTCGCCCGATCCTCCCGTTCAAAGACAACATCCCGCTTTCGCGCGTGCCGCTCGTGACGATCGCGCTGATCGCAGTCAACGTCATCGTCTACCTGCTGGAGATCCGCCACGGCGGCAGCTTCTTCGGCGGACCCACCACCAGCGTCGAGGTCCACTACGGCGCGATCCCCTACACGCTCACGCACCCCGGCACGCACTGCGACCTCGTGGACGTGCAGACACCGACCGGCCTGGTTGAAACGGTTGGCTGCCAGCGAGCTCGCTTCACGGTCGGCGAGCCCGGGCTGGTGGGTGGCCCCGGACCGCAGCTCGCTGCCTGGGAGGCTGCGTTCACCGCGATGTTCCTCCACGCGAGCTTCCTGCACATCTTCGGCAACATGGTCTTCCTCGCGATCTTCGGGCCAGCGGTCGAGGATGCGATGGGGCGCGTGCGCTACCCCGCCTTCTACCTGATCGGCGGCCTCGTCGCACTCGCCGCGCAGGTCGCCACCGCTCCCAGCTCCACCGGACCCACGCTCGGCGCGTCCGGAGCGATCGCCGCGGTGCTCGGCGGCTACATCCTGTTGTATCCGCGCGCGCGCGTGCTGTCTCTGGTCTTCATCGTGTTCTTCGTGACCATCATCGAGGTCCCCGCCGTATTCCTGCTGCTGTTCTGGTTCGCCGAGCAGGTGTGGCTCGGTCTCGAAGGGCTGGCCGGGGCGGGATCGGGTGGGGAAGGCGTCGCGTACTTCGCGCACATCGGCGGCTTCCTCTTCGGGCTGCTCACCATCCGCCCGCTCGTCAAACGCCGCGGGCGGGCGGGCCCCCCATCAACGCTCGCTCCCGCATGATCCGCCTGATGGTGCTGGGCGCCGCGCTGCTGTTCATCACCGGCTTTGCATTCCTCACCTACGTGGACATCGTCAGCGAAGGGCTCAGCGCGGCGAGCCTGCTGTCGATCTTCATCGTCGTGCTGCTCGCCGTGGGGGTCGTCGGCGCACTGCGCAATCCTCCGCGCGCATGAGCCACTCGCCGTTCCTCACTCCCGGGCACAGCCGCCGCCGCTCGCTCGCCGCCACGCGGCGCCGGCGCCGCCGGCGCCTCGCCGTCCTCGGCGCCCTGATCCTCGCCGTGGCCGCCGCGCTCGCCGGGGAGATGGCACTCGCGAGCGGATCGGGCAACG
>JASHYF010000387.1 GCA_030043235.1 Solirubrobacteraceae bacterium
CGCCCACTCTCCTGTGGTGGCGCCCGCGCGCGCGGCTGCGATCGTCGGCACCATCAGGTTCACCCTCTCCCCCTCCGGGGACGATGCCGCGCCGATCTCCTTGCGGGCGGCGGCGGCGAGCGCGGCGAGCGCGTCATCCACCGCGGCCTGGTCGCGCTGTGAGCGCCAGCGGCGCACGTCCTCGATCTGCTGCGCTTCGAGCGCTGGGTCGACCACCAGGATGCCGCCCTGGGCGTCGGCGGTGAGCGGCGAGTCCTCGGTCTCGGTGAAGCGGTTCTGCCCGACGACGACCTGCTCGCCCTCCTCGATGCGGCGGATGCGCTCGCGGTGGGAGTCCACGAGCGCGGCCTTCATGTAGGGGACCGCCTCCACCGCGCCGCCGTGCTCGGCCACCACCGCCATCTCCGCGCGCGCGCCCTCGAGCAGCTCGGCGACGAGCGCGTCCATCACCTTGGAGCCCTCGAAGATGTCCGGGTACTCGAGCACGTCGGTCTCGTAGGCGAGCACCTGCTGGATGCGCAGCGACCACTGCTGATCCCACGGGCGTGGCAGCCCGAGCGCCTCGTTCCACGCCGGCAGCTGGATCGCGCGGGCACGCGCGTCGCGGCCGAGCGTGACGGCGAGCGCCTCGAGCACGATGCGCTGCACGTTGTTCTCCGGCTGGGACTCGGTGAGCCCGAGCGAGTTGACCTGCACGCCGTAGCGGAAGCGCAGGTGGCGCGCGTCCTGCACGCCGTAGCGCTCGCGCCCGAGCTCCTCCCACAGGATCGACATGGCGCGCAGCTTGGCGTGCTCCTCGATGAAGCGCACGCCGGCGTTGACGAAGAAGGAGATGCGCCCGAACACCTCCTCCATGCGTTCCTCCGAGGCGGCACCGAGGCGCTCGCGCACGGCGTCGAGCACGGCGATGGCGTTGCTCATCGCGTAGGCGATCTCCTGCACGGGCGTGGCGCCCGCCTCCTGCAGGTGATAGGAGCAGATGTTGATGGGGTTCCACCTGGGCACGTGCTCGACCGTGTAGGCGATCATGTCCGCGATCAGCCGCATCGAGGGCGCCGGCGGGAAGGCATAGGTGCCGCGGGCGAGGAACTCCTTGATGATGTCGTTCTGCGTGGTCCCCTGCAGCTGCTCCTGCGCGGCGCCCTGCTCCTCGGCGACCACGATGTACAGCGCGAGCAGCCACGCGGCGGTGGCGTTGATCGTCATCGAGGTGTTCATCTCGGCCAGCGGGATGCCATCCAGCAGCGCGGCCATGTCGCCGCGGTGGGAGATCGGCACGCCGACCTTGCCGACCTCGCCGCGGGCGAGCTCGTCGTCGGGGTCATAGCCGGTCTGCGTGGGCAAATCGAAGGCCACCGACAGCCCCATCTGCCCCTTCGCGAGGTTGCGCCGGTAGAGCTCGTTGGAGGCCCTCGCGGTGGAGTGGCCGGCGTAGGTGCGCATCAGCCACGGGCGGTCGCGCTCGGGCAGCCTCACGGAGTGCTCGTCGCTCATGCAGCAATTGTACGGTCGCCGCGCGGGCTTTATCCTGGCGGGCATGGACCAAACGCTCGAGAGACCACGCACGCGCGGGCCGGGAAGCGGCCTCGGGGGCGCCTGGAGGGTGATCGTCTGCAACGACGACCACAACACCTTCGACCACGTCGCGCGCACGCTCGCGCGCTTCATCCCCGGGATCACGCTCAAGCGCGGCCTGGAGATCGCGGGCGTGATCCACGCCTCCGGGCGCGCGATCGTCTACAGCGGCCAGCAGGAGCCGGCGGAGCACTACTGGGAGCAGCTGAAGGGCGCGGGGCTGACGATGGCGCCGCTCGAGCAGGGCTGACGCTCAGGCGATCTCGCTCAGGCGATCTCGCCGACGGGCGTGCCGCGGTGGCCGTTGCCGCCCCGTCCGTTGCCGCCGGCGAGCGCGCGCTCGGCGACCGCGCCGCCGGCGGTGCGGTCCCACCAGCCGTACAGCACGGGGATCTGGTACCAGCTCGAGTGGCTCGCCCGGAAGTACGTCATCTCCGGCCCCTCCCAGTAGCGTTCCCAGTCGAGGTGCTCGTCGAAGGCGGCGAGCTGCTGGAAGCGGTATTTGTCGTCGCGCGAGCGATAGACGGCGTAGGAGCTCGCGCCGTAGCGCAGGGCGGCGGCCGCGACCTCGTTCAGGTCCTTCTCGAAGGCGTCGCCGCGGAAGCCCGTGGCATACCAGGGGACGATCACCGTGCCGGCCATCAGGCGCCCACCTCCGCGTAGATCGCGCCCGGGCCTTCGGCGGTCTTGCCCTGCCCCTCGCGCTCGGCGCCGACGAGGATCGAGATCTTGCCGAGGTGCTTGTTTTCGAGCATCAGCTGGTGGGCTTCGGCGACGCCGTCGAAGCCGAGCGTGCGCCACAGCACGGGGCGGATCTGGCCGGACTCGATCAGCTCGTTGGCCTTCGTGCACTCGTACGCGTTGGCGAAGTGCGAGCCGAGGATCTCCTTCTGGCGCATCCACAGGTAGGCGACGTTGAAGTCGAGGTCCAGGCCGGTGGTGCCGGCGCAGATGACCACTTTGCCGAACGTCTTGACCGTGAACACGGAGGTGGGGAAGGTGGCTTTGCCGACGTGCTCGAAGACGATGTCGGGCGCGTCGCCGAGGATCTCCTTGACGCGCTTGGCGAACGCGCGCGAGACCTTGAAGCGCTCGGCCTCCTCCTTCTCGGACTCGCCGCCCCTGCGCATCATCCCCGCGAATTCCCCTCGGTCGATGAAGTCCACCGCGCCCAGGCGCTTGACGAGCTCGCCCTTCTCGGCGGAGGAGACCACGCCGGCGCAGTGCGCGCCCGCGGCCGCGCACAGCTGCGTGGCGAACACGCCGAGGCCGCCGGCGGCGCCCCAGATCAGCACGTTCTGCCCGGCCTGCAGCTTGCAGCGCGTGATCAGCATGCGGTAGGCGGTGAAGTACACGAGGCCGTAGGAGGCGGCCTCCTCCCACGTGAGCGCGTGCGGCTTGGGCAGCAGCTGCTGGGCCTGCACCTTCGTGAACTGCGCGAAGGAGCCCCACGT
>JASHYF010000388.1 GCA_030043235.1 Solirubrobacteraceae bacterium
CCGGATCTGGGCGCTGCCCATCTCCGGGCTGTGGCAGTGAGGCCCTGCGCCCGCTCAGGTGCGCATAGAGACCGACCGCTGGACACGCGAGAGCTCCCTGTTCGAGAAGACCCACAAAGAGCAAGGGGGGAAGAGCTGCCCTCGCGACGATACGGGAAGCAGGAGGAAAAGCAAATGAAACGCAAGTAACTGCGATAGCGAGCGCTCACACGACGAGCGCGCGACTCAACAACCACCGATTTCCAGGGGCCTTTTATGAGGTCTTCACGTTTGCGAAATCCCTTGCGGCGGCGGGCGATGTCGAGTGTGCCTTGTGCCTCGGCCACACCTTAAGCGCGTCTTGAGCACATCGGCGGGTGGCTTCAGCGGTGGTGCTGGTCGGCTTCTAGGCGTTCGATGCCGAGGGTTTGGAGTTCTGAGATCAGTGTTTGCAGGCGGTGGTTGTTCTCGAACCAGGGCTTGTAGCGCTCTAGTTGCTCGGTGCTGAGGCGGCGTGTGACGGTCTTGCCGGCGACCTTGCGTGTCCAGGTGATGTAGGGGCCGTGTAGCTTGGGTGGGTCGGCGTGGCAGGCGCAGTTGGGCTTGCCGCAGCGGTTCATCGCGATGTTGATGCTGCCGGGCAGGATGTGGTCGATTTCGGCGATCTGCGCGGCGAGTTTGCGGCGGCGGCGTTCCAGGGTCGTGGGGTTCTTCGGGGTTCGCTTGGGCATGGGCGTGATGATCGCTGGTTCTATCCGAGAGTAGCGTTACTCTCGGATAGAGGTCTGAGCATGACCGTCCAGACGCCGGGCAGCCTCGATCCGCAGGCGGCCGCCACGATCGCGGCGTGGCGCCCGCGTACGGTGAGTGAGGCCGCGGCTGGCTTCGCGCGTGAGGTGGTGGCAGCAGCTGCGCCCGCGCGGGCGCAGCGTGCGAAGGCGCTGTTGTTCGCCGCGTCAAGGCTCGCGTCCTTCAGCGAGTCGGTGGGGCTCGGGCTGTGCGCGGAGACGGTGCTGGAAGAGTCGGTGATCGAGCGTTTCATCGCGCAGGGCTGCGACGCAGTCTCGCCGGCCACCAGGCGCACGCTCAGGAGCAACCTGCGCGCGCTCTGGCGGGCGCATGAAGCCGATCGGCGGCCGCGACCCATCCCGCTGGGGCGCGAGCGCGCCAAGCCCCCCTACTCGGACGCCGAGATCGAGGGCTACCTGCGCTTGGCGGCCGCGCAGAGCACCCTCTGCCGGCGGATGCGCGCATCTGCGCTGATCTGCCTGGGCGCGGGCGCGGGGATCGTCGCGGGTGAGCTGCGAGTGGTGCGCGGCACAGACGTGGTTCGCCGCTCGGGCGGCGTGGTGGTGGAGGTGTCCGGGGCCAGGGCGCGCACGGTGCCGGTGCTCGCCCGCTTTCATGGGCCGCTCATCGCCGCGGCCGCCTTCGCGGGCGAGGGCCTGATCGTCGGCGGGCGAGAGCCTGGGCGGCACAACGTGACCGACGCGCTCACCCGAGCGCTGTCGAGTGACCCATCGCTTCCGCGCCTTGCGAGCGGCCGGCTGAGATCGACCTGGCTGGCCGAGACAGCAAGCCAGGTCGGCCTGCAGGCGTTCATGGCCGCCGCCGGAGTCGTCTGCTCGCAGCGGCTGGGGGACATCGCCGCCTCGCTGCCGGCGGCGAGCGAGGCGCAGATGCTCGCGCTGCTGGGAGGAGCATCGTGAGCGCCGCCGGCGAGATCGCGCGCTTGGAGGCGATCGTCGACGCCTCCGGGGCACCGGCACGCATCGAGGCGCTGCTGCCGATTGGCGTCAGACCGCGCCAGCTCTCAGTGCGCACGCTGCTGATCGGCATACTCATCACGCTGGCCGATAAGCGCCCCGCACACCTGGCGAGGATCCACGAGGCGCTGTGCAGCCTCTCAGAGCCCGAGAAGTGGCGCCTCGGCGTGACCTGCGCCTGGAAGAGCGCCCCGCACGAGCTGACCTACCGCCAGACCGAGCGCACCTTCGGCCTCATCGCAAAAGCGCTCTCCAAGGAGCACCCCGACGGCAAGCCATCCCAAACCCTCAGCGAGATCACCGACGCGCTGATCAGCGCCAGCGTGAGCGCACTGGGCTGCCCATCGAGCTGCGCGCTCGCCGTGGACTGGAGCGACTACGAGTCCTTCGCCCGCACACCACGCAAAGACGGCCGCTGCGCCGACACCGAGGCGGCATGGGGACACCGCAACACAAACCACCCCGGCAAGAGCGAGACCTTCTTCGGCTACTACCTGCAGGCCGCAACAATCGTCCGCGAAGAGCACGGCCCGCAGGTGCCAGAGCTCGTGCACGCGATCACGCTCGCATCCTGCAAGCACGACCCGCCCGAGCAGATCACCCCCGTCATCGAGCGCATGACCACCGACGGCATAAAGATCAGCGACCTGCTCGCCGACTCGGGCTACTCATACCGCGAGCCGCAGACCTTCGCCATACCGATACGCGCGACCGGCGCAAAGCTCGTCATCGACCTGCACCCCAACGACCGCGGCATGAAGGGCACCCACCAAGGCGCAACCCTCGCAAACGGCAACCTCTACTGCCCCGCCACCCCAAAGGCGCTCTTTGAGATCGGCCCACCGGCCCCCGGGGCCACAGAAGAA
This sequence comes from Solirubrobacteraceae bacterium, assembly GCA_030043235.1. Classification (GTDB taxonomy): domain Bacteria; phylum Actinomycetota; class Thermoleophilia; order Solirubrobacterales; family Solirubrobacteraceae; genus Palsa-744. The sequence continues at coordinate 2,612 of JASHYF010000388.1, forward strand.
GGGCTCGCCGCCCACGACCAAAAGACGGGGGAGCTCTCCCGCTACAAGCTCAGCCCCCTGACCGCCCCCGACGACGACGGCTACCAGCGCGTGATCTGCCCGGCAGTCAAGGGCAAGCTCCGCTGCCCATTGCGCAAAAAATCGATGGCGCTCTCCCACGAGCGCCCCACGATCACCGAGCCGCCCGAGCACCCACCTCTCTGCTGCTCCCAGCAGACGATCACCATCCCGCCGACTGTGGCTGCCAAGACCCAGCAAAAGCACGACTACCCCTCCGCTGAACACCGCCGCTCCTACGCCCGCCGCACCGCCGCAGAGCGCAGCTTCTCACGCCTATACGACCCGGCCGCCACCGACATCTCCCGCGGATGGAGCCGGCTAATGGGACTGGCGCCGAACACGCTGATGCTCACCTGCGCCACCATCATCACCAACATCCGCACCGCAAACGCCTTCGCAGCACGACAGGCCGAGCAACAGCGACGCGCCGAGCGCGGGCTGGCGCCCAAGCGCCGACGCAAACGCCGACGCAGCCCCCACGACCTCATCGACCAGGCCAACGCGCCGCCCGCGATCGCGGCCTGAGCCTCACCGAAGCGCACGCACAGCCACAGCGATCCACCAGCGAGAATCGCAACCCAAAAAAACCCCGGAATCCATCCCAGGCGCCTGAAATCCCGCTCTACAACCAGCAGAGCGCCCACCAGGACACCCACCGGCATCCAGAAAACAGGCACACCCGCCGCAGCCCCCGCCAGCAAGCCCAAACGTGAACCAAGAGGCGCTCAAACGTGAAGACCTCCTCACGGAGAGGGAGGGATTCGAACCCTCGAACGAGGTTTCCCCCGTTACGCGATTTCCAGTCGCGCCCGTTCAACCGCTCCGGCACCTCTCCGGTGCATGTTCGCCGAGCGGGGGCTCGGCGGCGGCGACACGAAGGCTAGAGCACTCGAGGCCCCTCTCGTTGCTACGCTCCGCGAATGCTGCTCGCGGCGAGCGAAGCGTTTGCGAAGACGTTCGGGCTGATCGTGACCTTCGGGGGCATCGGCGTGGTCGTGAACGTGATCCTCGTGTACGTCGCGATCCAGATCCGCGGCGAGCGTCGCCAGAATCGCGAATACCTCGAATCGCGCCGGCCGCCCGGGACCTGATCTCTCATTCCACGGCCGCCGCGGGGTCGAGTGCGACCACGACCGCCTGCCGAGTGATTCCGTATATCTATAGTTATACGGAGATGGCCTTCGCAGTTCGTGGACGACGCCGCTTGGCACGAGCCGCCACCGGCCGGCGTGACAACCGCGCAACCCCCGGGTTGCACGGCACGCTCGGCCACGTCACAGCCTCGCGAGCACCAGCGCGCACGCGATGAGCACCATCGCGAGCGACAGTGCGGCGAGCGCGCCGTCGAGCGGCGCGAGCAGCCAGCCGACGGACAGCGGCTCGGTGGCGCCGTCGCTGCGCGTGAGCGTCCCGCTGACGCTCGCCGTGCGCCGGCGCAGCTCGCGCGCCCGCGCGCTGAGGCGTCGTTGCGCAACGCTCATCGCGAGGCAGCCGAGCGCGATCAGCACGCCGGGGAGCGCGACGCGCTCGGCGTTGACGAAGTAGCCGGTGAGCGCGGGAAACGCGCCCCACCCGAGCGCGAACCAGACGTCGCTGTGGAAGCGCCCGCGGGCGAGCTCGAGGTTGTATGCGGGCACGAGCAGCGCGCCGGC
>JASHYF010000389.1 GCA_030043235.1 Solirubrobacteraceae bacterium
GAGAGCCAGCGAAACGTGCGATAGAAACGCGCCGGCTGCCCGCCCAGCCGCGCCAGCTCGACGACATCCTCGACGTCGCTGCCACCGAGGGCGACGATCGCCTGGCTCAGCAGTCCAAATGGCAGCCTCGTCTCCATCGGGCTCCCGACCGCGCCCGCCACGGTGAAGCCGGCGGCCTGCGCGGAGCGTTCGGCAACATTGATCAGCGAGGTCTTCCCGATCCCGGCCGCACCCACGAGGAACAACGCTGTGCCAGTTCCCCGCTCGAGAAGCCCAAACGCCTCAGCAATCGCACCCACCACGTCGTCGCGCTCCAGCAGTGGCCCGCTCGGCACATCGTGCGACCCTGCCACGGTGTGGCTCAGCTCAGCCACGACGCGTCCCCCTGATCTTTTCCCATGCACCTCCACCTCGATCGACTGGCGAGAACCGCAGCCGCGTCAGGATCTTGCTCCCAACCTAACAACAAGCCCGATCTTCGGTCGACCGCTCAAGCACCCAACGCGAGCCGTAGAAACCCACACAGCGGCGGCTGCACAACGCAGACGCCTCGTCCGGTCGAGAGGGGCAAAGACAGGGCGCCCCGTCCTGGTCGCTCAGAACGGCTTAGATCGCACGATCGATCGCCCGGCCGTAATCGGTCGGCCCATCCTCCAGCCGCTTGAGCCCTACTAGCTCGATCGCCTCGGCGTAGGCCGTGCGCTGGAGGATGCTCAGCGCCACGCCCGCCGCCGCTAGCGCCGCGAGCCCTTCCTCGCAGACGAGCGCGACCTGCTCACCCATGCGCTCGGCGGTGTTGATCGAGCGCTCGGCGATCCCGGCATCGGTGGCTGCCTTCGAGAACCGGTTGAGGTCCGCGACGACAAGCCGATAGCCCGCAGAAGCCGCCCGAGCGCGTTCTCGCGCCACACGTAGCGGTCATGGTCGTGCTCTCAGTCATGGCCGCAGCCTACGCCGTCGACAGACGCTCGTCGCACGGCCGGATCGCCGACGCGCTTCCCGTCAGGTCTCGCCTGTTGATCAGGGACGGGGAGCCCGGTAGTCGTCGACTTCCTTGCGTTTAGTTGCCATCTTGCTCCTCCAGCGTGGGCCGTAGGGCGCACGCTACCGGCCGGACGGTCATCGGCGCCAGTCGATCGCCTGGAGGCCCCGGCCCATGCCTGCTCGGGGACCGCACCTCAAGGCGCGGCGCGCAGCGACCTTTCGGCTCGAGCCACCGAGCGTCGCGAACTACCCTGATGCAACACCGCCCCGGAGCGCCGACTGTGGACGGTCGCACGAAGGCCGCCGTGATGGGCGGTCTTCGTCGTCCTTGGCGTGGCCTGGCTGAGCCGCAAACGACCGCTGACAGGCGGGAGGCTTCCAAAACGCTTCCATCTGCCTGTCACAGCAAGCACCCGCGCGTCGTCCGCAGTCTCGAACATGGATAAGGGGAGTCTGAGCAGCGTCACACCACGAGGGTTACCTCGCCGGCTCGATCTTGGCATGACCAGAAGCGCAGTGGCGTTGATTGCTCTTGGCGGGACCCTCTCGCTGGCGGGATGCCGGTCATCGACCAAGACCAAGACGAGAACGGTTGCCTCGACTAACGCTCCAAGCCGAGCGACGACCGTGCCGCAAGCAGGGCAGGGGTATCTAGGCGCCGCGACCCTGACCCGCTCGTGTTGCGCGTCTATGCCACTAGGGCACCAACTTGCCAAATACGTTGTATCCGCTCGACGTTTGAACCGGGAACGCCGCTGTAAACGCCACTTTTCTCGGGCACCCAGGTGACGCGGTGAGTTTTTCCAGCTTGGCCTTTTGGTTGGCGAAGGTCACAGCGACTTTGCTCCATCTCGGTTCCGGCCTCCAGGGTTCTAGAGAGAGCGTGCCTTTGAGTCTGCTCGGCTCGTAGGCGCAACCGGCACCGCCCGAGTAGAGCACTTCGAGAACCATAGGAAAGAATTCGCCCTTGATTTCCGCCTTTCCCTTGGCGCTAAGTTTGAGGATCGCGAGATTTGGGTCGAACCGCACCCACGCAAAGCTACCTAGCCCCGTCGTGTTCGCGCAATGGTCGCCGTACTCGAATCCGCCGTACTCAAATTCAAGCTCGATATCATCCGTCGTTTCATCGTTCGTCTGATCTTTCCCGATCCACCCTTGCGGATCTGCTTCGCTGGATTCACACGTGAAACTGCCCGGGTCGGTTGCGAACGTCACGTTGGATATATTCCACATCTTAAATTCCTGACCAGCGACAAGCTCGTTGGTTTCGCCGTTCCAGGTAAGGTTCAGCTTCTGCGGCGACGCCCCTGCCGTCGCGGAAGCGATCACGCCAACCGCTAGCGTGGCTAGGAGTGCAACTCCGACTGTCCCGATTCGCTTCATGTCACTCTCCTCAGTTCGTTAGTCGGTCGTGCCGTTACCGGTTCGTGGCGCCAGCCCGTTAGACGATCGCTTTGATCTCCAGTGGTTCTTCGCCGGTGGCCGAGTCGCTCATCGTCAAGCCCAGCTGTTCATCGATGCTTGTGGTGACGAGGTTGAGCGTATTTTTCAGCCCGGCTTCGAACGCTTCCGGCTCCTGTTTGCCCTTGGACGCCTTGAACTTCAACAACAGCTTGGTGCTCATCTTGTCGACCGAGCTGACGGGCGTTATCACGGCGTTCGTGACTGAGCCGGCGGTGAGGCCGCATTCGAAGGACAGCACGGTGTCGCCTAGGGTGGGTTCAAGGACCCAGCCGATGGTGGGCTTCGCGGCGTTCTTGATGACCCCGAGCTGGCCTTCGACGGCACCGGTCACGATTTCGCCGGCTTTTGCGGCGGGGCTCTGGCATTTCCCGCTGAGCGCGCCCTGCGCCTCACATCCGGTGAAGGTTATGGTGAGCGAGATCGTCTGCGGGCCGGTGTATTCGCCCGCAAGCTCGTTTTCAACGCAGTTCACCTTCGTCTTGCTCGCCGTTTCGAACGTCGCGGTCTTGTTCTGCGAGCTGAAATGCGCTTTCGTACCCGGGCCGGATTCCCATTCGTATTTGCCCGTGTCTTCCCCGTCGCTCTTTGTCGTGCAGGCCGAGGTCTTGTACTTCCCGGTCGCGGTCGGGAGGGTAACGCACCTGCCGAGTTCTGGGACCGCCGGCAGGGCGGCCGTGACCGTCAGCTTGACCGGTGAGCTCGTCGCATGCCCGCCCGCGTTCGTGAATTCCGCCTTGTACTCGTAGCCGCTTTCGCTGACCGTCGTCGACGGCACGCTCAGCGTAGTGGCCGTAGCGCCGCCGAGTGCGCTCCAAGAGACGCCTCTGTTTGTCGAGCGCTGCCACTGACCGGCCGGCTTTGGCGCCCCGGACGCTTCCGCGGTGAAGGACGCGGTAGCGCCCGCGGCGACGTGGCTACTCTGCGGCTCTTTGGTGATTACTGGTTTGATCGTTTCGACAGTGATCGAAACGGTCGCGCTATTGGATGTTCCGCCCGCGTTATGTGAAGAGTACGTGAAGCTGTCGGCGCCGCTGTAGCCCGCCGCCGGCATGTACAGCACAGACCCTCCCGGCGCGTTCAGTTCCGACAGCGTGCCATGAGCCGGTGCCGTCGGTTCGTTGTAGACGACTTCCTGACCAGAGCAAGACAGCGGCACCGTCACGGCACTTTCGGCGGGCACCGACACCGCCACTGGCGAGCATACCGGCGCGGTCGCCACGTACGTGTATTCGTCCGCTGCGGTCGGTTCGCTGCCTCCTGCTGGTGTGGTCACCGTCACGGGCACGGTTCCGCGGCGTCCTTCGGGCACCGTAACTTCGAGTTCGCTTGCGGACTTGACGACCAGCGATTCGCCAGGCACGCCGCCGAAGCCAACTACCGTTGTTCCGCTGAATTCGGTTCCCATCACGGTGATTCGCGTCCCGCCGCTCGTCCGTCCTTCGTGGGCACTGAGTCCCGTGACGGTGGGAGGCGCTCCGTAGAAGAACGTGTCGGCTGACGTATTCGCACTAGTGCCACCCGCTGTCTGCACATGGACTTCCACCGACCCGTCGCCGGTGGGCGAGACCACTTCTAGATCTTCCGGCCCAACGTATGTGACGCTCGCGGGCGCGGAGCCGAACATTACGCGGCTTTCGGGCGCGAACCCGGTTCCCAGGAC
>JASHYF010000390.1 GCA_030043235.1 Solirubrobacteraceae bacterium
CCAGCCAGAGGCCGAGGAGCAGCGCCAAGCACACCACCCGCGATGTCCGCGCAGCGAGCTTGCGATGCGAGCCCGCGACCGCTCCCGACGTTTCTCTCGCCCCTCCGGCGGCGTGCCCCCGCACGCCTCTAATCGGCCCGCGCTCGTGCTCCCCGGGGTAGAGCAGGCCAACCCCTACCCCGGGATCGAGGCTGTTGTTCTACGCCTGCGCCGCCTCTATTTCCATTCGAGCGAGCCACCTGGCAGTTCGGCCTGAATGCTACCGCTGTAGGTGCCCGTGGTTTCTTCTTCGGTGCCACAGGCGCCACCCGTGCCGTGCGAGTGGATTTTCGTGATTTTGGCCTTCGCCGTGACCTTGCCCGATTCGTTCGTGTAGCTCACGGTTTCGACGGTCTGGGCGGGGATGATCACGCTGCAGCCCGCGCCTTCCAGTTTGGCCGTGACCTGTTTTTCGATCGTCGCCGAGCCGTTGGCGTTGAATTCGAAGTCCACCGCGGACATGCTGACGTTGTAGTCGGAGGAACTTACGCAAGAGCCGTAGGTGATGGCCTCTTTGTGGGTCGTCGCGCTGCCTTCGGTCACTTCGCCGGTGCCGGACGCGGACGCGCATTCGATCTTTCCCGCGCCGGTTTTGAAGACCTGCGTGTTCGTCGCTTTGGCCGTGTCCGTGCCGGACTTGCTCGCGATGAATTCGCCGCCGGTGGCCGACACCGAGATCGCGCTCGCGCCTCCGATCGCTACCGCCGCCAGCACGACCAGCCCGAACATTGTGATGCGCTTGTGCTTCATGACGTCTCGCCGCTCCTTTGTCCGCTCCTTTGTCGATTGACGGCCCGGACACCGACTTGTGGGTGGAAGACGCCGTAGTACAGTGTTGCCATCATGCGGGAGAGTTCCGCTCTGTGGAGCAGTACGGGTCGTACTATCACAGATGTCTGCGATCCTGTCAAGGATGATTCAGACGGTTGTCTGCGACAACTCCTCCGCGCGGGCCTGTACCACAGCATCCGCATTGGCGCAAGTCTGACAGACGGTCCGGCGGATATAGATTGAGCCCATGCCCGGGGCCGATCGACTGGAGACGACGCTGCTCCCCGGCGCGCGCGCGCTGCTCGCCGCCCATGCCCGCGAGCTGCCCCAGCGCGACGATCTGTGCGGCGCTTTCTGCGGGGCGCTCGCGCTGCGCGCCGCAGGCATCATCGAGCACGACGGCGCGCCGCTCGACCAGGACGAGGTGGCGCTCGCCGCCGGGAGCGTGGTCGCGGGCATGCGCGAGGCGGGAACGCTGCCCCACGGCGAAAGCGGACGGCGGGACTATCGTCTCTCTCTCCCCACGATCGACGATCCGGACGTGTCCGGGACGACCGCCGCGGGGCTGCTCGACGCGATCGCGCGCCTCTCCGGCGGCGCGCTGGCCGCGATCCCGTACACCGGCCCCTGGAGCGCGGACACGCTCGCCGGCCTGTTCGACGCGGCCGCCGCGCTCGAGCGTCCGGTCACGCTCATCGCCAACCTCGCCACCGGCTATCTGTGGGGCGGGCGGCCGAGCGCCGAGACGCTGCTGGGCTACCTGCTCGACGGCGAGCAGGACGGGCCGCCGCCGGACTGGCAGGTCGGGCACTTCGCGTGCGTGCTCGCGCGCGTGCGGGGACCGGGCGGCAGCCTGTACTGCATGGCCGACACCTACCCCGCGCTCGGCGACCGTGGCGTGCACCTGCAACCGCAGGAGCGCCTCGCGGCGGCGCTCGAGCGGCGCGAGATGCCCGCAGGCGGCCTGCTCGTCGTCGTCTTCGCGCAGGACGCCACGGCCGTGCGCGCGCACGCCGGCGCGCTCGGGCTAGCCGAGGGCGTCTGGGACAACGGCTCCGTGACGCGCGAGACGCTGCGGTGAGCGCCGCCGAGCTGGTCGCGCTCGTGTGCTGCGATCTCGGCTCGATCGTGCGCGGACGCTCGGTGCTCGCCGCCGAGCTGGGCGAGCACCTGCGCACGGGCATCGGCTGGGTGCCCGCCAATCACGCGCTCACGCCGCTCGGGCCGGTGGCCGACTCCAATCCGTTCGGCTCGACCGGCGACCTGCGCCTGCTGCCGGACGCGAGCACGCGCGTGCTCGTGGGCGCAGAGGACCACGCGGAAGGTGGCGCGGGGCCGCTCGAGCTGGTGCTGTGCGACATCGTCGAGCTCGACGGCGGTCCGTGGGAGTGCTGCCCGCGCGCCTTCCTGCGCGAGTCCCTGCGCGAGCTGGAGCGGGAGCTCGGCGCCCGCGTGCTGGCGAGCTTCGAGCATGAGTTCCAGCTCCTGCTCGATACGCCATCGGCGCTGCCGTTCACGCTCGATGCACAGCGACGGGTCGAACCGTTCCCCCGGCAGGCGATGGGCGCGCTCGCCGAAGCGGGCGTCGAGCCCGAGCGCTTCTTCGCCGAGTACGCCGCGCACCAGTTCGAGATCCCGATGGCCGCCAGCGATGGCCTCGCGAGCGCCGACCGCAGCGTCGTCCTGCGCGAGGTCGTGCGCGAGATCGCGCGCAGGCGGGGCATGCGCGCGAGCTTCGTGCCGCTGCTCGATCCCGCGCAGGCCGGCAACGGGGTGCACATCCATATGAACCTTCTGGACGCCAGCGGTGAGCCCCTGCTCTACGACGCCTCTCAGCCTGCGCAGTTGAGCGAGCTCGGCCAGCGCTTCGCGGCGGGGATCCTCGCGCACGCCGGGGCGTTGAGCGCGCTCACCGCGCCCAGCCCCGTCTCGGGCGCGCGCCTGCAGCCGCATCGCTGGAGCGCGGGAGCCGTGTGCCTGGCGCAGCGCAACCGCGAGGCGCTCCTGCGCATCCCGCCCGTGCTCGAGCTCGCCGGTGCCGATGCGGCTGCCCAGCTGCACATCGAGTACCGCGGCGCGGACGCCGCCGCCAACCCCTACCTCGCGCTCGGCGCGATCGTGCGCGCCGGCCTGGAGGGCGTGCGCGCGCGGCTGCCGGCGCCGCCGCTGCTCGAGCGCGACCCCGCGGAGCTGGGCGCCGAGGAGGCGGAGCGCTTCGGCGTGGGCGCACTGCCGGCCACGCTCCAGGAGTCGATGCGCGCACTCGCCGAGGACGACACCGTGCGTGGCTGGCTCTCACCGCTGCTGTACGACGCGTACGTGAGCGTCAAGCGCGCCGAGATCGACGCCGCCGCCGAGCTGGACCTCGAGGAGGTCTGCCGCCGCTATGGCGCGATCTACTGACCCGCACGCCGGCGCACCGACTGAGTCCGGCGCGCTGCTGGAGCGCCTGCTGGAGGGGATCGAGCGCGAGCTCCCGCATGTCGTGGCGCTCCGCCGGCGCCTGCATGCCGGCCCGGAGCTGGCGCACGCGGAGGAGCGCACCGCGGCGAGGATCGCGGCCGAGCTGCCCGTCGCCTGTCAGGCGGTCGCCGGAACGGGCCTCATCGCCCGTGTGGACGCCGGCATCGAGCCGGGGGAGGGCGCGGGCGCCGTTCGCCCCGCGCGAAGAGGCGCGATCGCCGTGCGCGCCGAGCTCGACGGGCTGCCCATGCGCGAGCGCACGGGCGCGGCGTTCGCGGCCACCGGCGAGGTGATGCACGCGTGCGGGCACGACGTCCACATGGCCGCGCTGGTCGCTTTCACGCGCGCCGCGCACGAGCTCGCCAGCGTGCTGCCCGCTCCGCTGCTGGCGGTCTTCCAGCCGAGCGAGGAGGCGTACCCATCGGGTGCCCGTCAGCTCGCCGATGGTGAGCTCGCGGCGATCGCGCCGGCGGCGGTCGTCGCGGCGCACGTTCACCCGGAACTGCAATGGGGGACCGTGGCGCTCGATCCCGGAGCGGTCAACGCGTCGTGCGACGCCGTCGAGATAACAGTCGAGGGAGAGCCGTCGCACGGCGCCTACCCGCACCGCGGCCACGATCCGATCCTCGCGATCGCCCAGGTGGTGGTCGCGCTGCACGCCGAGCTCGGCAGGCGAATCGATCCATTGCACCCCGCCTCGCTGACGGTCGGCGTGCTCGAGGGCGGGGGCGCGGAGAACGTCATCCCGGCGCAAGCGCGAGCGCGTGGCGCGCTGCGCGCGCACGAGCCACAGGATCGGCTGGCGCTGCGCGCGATGGTCGAGGAGGTCGCCCAGGGGGTCGCCGCCGCGCACGGCTGCCGCGCAAGCGTCGAGTTCGTGCCGGGCGAGCCTGCGCTCGAGAACGACCCGCAGATCGTGGCGCGCGCGCGCGCGCTGCTTGCACGCACAGGACTGGCGAGCGCGCCGGCGTGGCGCTCATGTGGGTCGGACGACTTCGCTTTCTTCGGCGCGCTCGCCCCGCTGGCAATGGCGTTCGTGGGGCTCTACGGGGCGGACGGCTTCAAGCCCCGCCCGCTTCATCATCCCGAGCTGCTGCCGCCCGACGAGGCGGTCGGCGCGGTCGCGCGCACGCAGGCCGTCCTGTACGTCGCGGCGGCGCTGGCAACCGTCGCCGGGGGATCACACGCCAGCTCGGATCGAGCCGCATGACTCGAGCCTCAACCGATGGGGCATGATAGGGCCACCGATCGAGGGCCGACGCATGCCAGACCGCCTGTACTTCACCGACTCCGACGAGGCCAACGCGCTGCTCGCGTCCGATCCGATGGCGCTCCTGATCGGCTTCGCGCTGGACCAGCAGGTGAGCGTCCAGAAGGCGTTCTCAGGGCCGCTCGCTTTGAAGGAGCGCGTCGGCACGCTCGACGCCGCCGCACTCGCGCAGGCTGACCTGGATCCCGTGTTCCGCGAGAAGCCGGCGATCCACCGCTTCCCCGGCTCGATGGCCAGCCGCGTGCACGAGCTGGCGGTGCACGTGCGCGACGACTACGGCGGGGACGCCGCGCGGGTGTGGACCGACGCCGAGGACTCGGATGCCCTGCGCGCCAACCTGAAGGGGCTGCCGGGTTTCGGCGAGATGAAGGTCAAGGCACTCGGCTCCGTGCTCGCCAAGCGCTTCGGCGTGGCCGCCGCGGCGGAGCTCGTGCCCGGACACCCAACGCTTGGCGACGTGGACTCGGCGCAGGCGCTCGCCGAATACCAGGGCGCCAAGAGGGTGCACAAATTGGAGTGGAGCCGCAGGCCCAGGCGCTGAACGGCTGGCAAGCCCGCGGGATCGTGGCGCTCAGCGTCGATCGCGTCCCGCCGAAGGATCGGCAAGCTCCTGCACGACCTCCGCATCGGCGTCGATCGCGGCGATCTGGGCCTCGATAGCACCCCAGCTGGCGGCCGTACTGCTCCGCCTGAGCGCGAGCCGCGTCGCGCTCAATGCTCTGGCGGCTGCGGGCGCTGCGCTGCTCGCTCAGCGACTCACAGCGCCAACTGCATGCCCTGCTCCTTCTCAACCTCCGATCGGCTTGCGCACCGGGAGCTTGCTGATCCGCCACCCCTCAGCCGTCTTCACCAGGGACAGATCGTTGGTATGCCCTCTTCGCCCGATGACACGGACCGTCGCACGATCGCCTACTACCGTTGCCTGCCCGACCTTCGTCTCGCTCACGCGCCTCGGAGTCGCACGTCTGCGCAGCCCTTTCGCGCGTTCGACGAACGACCACAGGCAGTGGTCGCGATGTGCAACGGTGGTCGGGAAGAGACGCATCGCCCCTTCGATTTCTGCCCGCACGCTGGCAGTGATCAAGGCGCACGCCGCGCCAGCGTTCCCGTGCTCGATGTCCGCGTAGTACTGCTCGACGACAGCACGCGCCTGCGCGGCTGGGCTGATGCTCTTGCTCGGCGGGTTCGAGCTGCCGCAGCCGGCGAGCACAATCGAAACCGCGACGAACACCACGACCCGAGCCATCACCGAGCGCGATCGTAGTGGTATGGCCAGCCTGCAAGGCGCTCGTCTGCACACTCGACTGCGCCTGAGCTTGCTTACCCCGAGATCGGTCGTTTGGGCGGCCGCCCCAAGCATGACGTGAGCCCGAGCGTCCTCTCGTCGTCGTAGACCTGAGCTTCGAGCTCATACAACCGATCGGCTTGTTGGAGCGT
>JASHYF010000391.1 GCA_030043235.1 Solirubrobacteraceae bacterium
CGCGCGAGCGCCTCCGCATCCGGCGCGCGGGACGCCGGCGGCGGGGACGCGGTGAGCTCCTGGCGCGAGGCGTTCCTCGGCGCGCCGTACGCGCGCGACGCGCTCGTCGCGATGGGCGTGCTCGCGGAGACGTTCGAGACGGCCATCACGTGGGAGCGCTTCCCCGCCTTCCACGAGCGCGTGAGCGCCGCCGCCGCGCAGGCCGTGCACGAGGTGTGCGGCGATGAGGGCAGGGTGTCCTGTCGCTTCACGCACGTCTACCCCGACGGGCCGGCGCCGTACTACACCGTGCTCGCGCCCGCGCGCGCGGGCGAGGAGGTGGAGCAGTGGACGGCCATCAAGCGCGCCGCCTCCGACGCCGTGCTGGCCGCCGGCGGGACCATCACCCACCACCACGCCGTCGGGCGCGATCACCGGCCCTGGTATGACCGCCAGCGACCCGAGCCGTTCGCGCAGGCCCTGCGCGGCGCCAAGCTCACGGTCGACCCCGCAGGCATAATGAACCCCGGCGTGCTGGTCGACCCGATCGCATGAGAGTCGCCGTGCTGGGCCCCGGCGGCGTCGGGGGGCTCGTCGCAGGCGCGCTCGAGCGCGCGGGCACGGAGACGGTGGTGGTCGCGCGCGAGTCCACCGCCGGCCTGATCGCGCAGCACGGCGTGCGCGTGCGCAGCGTGATGCTCGGCGAGTTCACCGCCCACCCGCGCGCCGTCGCTCGCCTGCAGGAGCCGGTGGACGCGCTGGTCGTCGCCACCAAGGCCGCCGGGCTGGAGCGGGCGCTCGAGCGCATCGCGGTGCAGCCCACGGTCGTGCTGCCGCTGCTCAACGGGCTCGACCACCTCGCGGTGCTGCGCGCGCGCTTTGCTCCCGCGTCCGTGCTCGCCGGGTCGATCCGCGTCGAAGCCGACCGCCCGCAGGCGGGCGTCGTCGTGCACACCAGCCCGTTCCTGCTCGTCAGCATGGCCAGCCACGCGCCCGCCGTGCGGCCCGCCATGCGGGCGCTCGCCGGCGCGCTCGCTCACGCGGGGGTGCCCGTGCAGGTGCTGGACTCCGAGGCGCAGGTGATGTGGTCGAAGCTCGTGCGCCTGAACGCGCTTGCGTGCGTCACCAGCGCCCACGACGTGCTGCTCGGCGAGATCCGCTCCACGCCAGAGCTGCGCGCCGAGCTCACCGGCGCGATCGAGGAGGCGTGCGCCGTCGCTCGGGCCGAGGGCGCGCGCGACGTCGATCCCGCGAAGGCGCTCGCCGAGCTGGAGGCCGCACACGACACGCTCGGCAGCTCCATGCAGCGCGACATCGCCGCCGGCCGCGAGCCCGAGCTGGACGCGATTCCCGGCGCGGTGCTGCGCGCCGGCGCGCGTCACGGCCTCGCCTGCCCCACGATCGAACGGCTGGTGGCGTTGATCGAGGAGCGGGTGCGCGCGCGGGGCGGCGCTCAGCCCGAACGGCCCGGCGAATAGCTCTCATCGCCAACTCGGTGCTCTTTGGTATATACGGAGCCGCGACTGCGGTGGGCTACTGGTCTTCGAACGGCCCGCGCCCGGGCGAGAACACGGGGATCGACTGTGTGGCGATCGCCTCCACGGCCTGCTCCTCGGCCTCGGTCAGCTCCTCGTCGTGCTCGCCGTCGCACAGCACGCGGAAGTTCCCCGTCACGCCGCCGTCCCCGTGAATCGTGATGCCCGGCAGGATCTCCTCGCCCTCCTCCAAGCCGAGGCGCTCCATGTCGAAGTGCGCGAGACCGATGCCGTACGCGGTGTGCGTGGGGTTCTCGCGGTCGTGCGCGGCCACCGCCTGCGCGAAGCGCTCGAGGTTCTTCGCGATCTTGCCCGTGTCCGCCATCGCTCGCGCTCAGGGTAGCGCGAGGGCGGAGGGCGCGAGGGCACAGGGCGGGAGGGCGCGGTCGCGAGGGCGGAGGGTGCGAGGGCACGGGACGGGAGGGCACGGGGCGCGAGGGCGGAGGGTGCGAGGGCGAGGGGCGCGAGGGATACATTGGGAGCGATGGCGGGAGTCGAGCACGCGCAGCCGCTGACCACCAGCCCGAGGGTGCGCCCGGCACCGGAGGACGGCCCGGACGGGGAGATCATCCGCACGGTGGACCTCACGAAGGTGTACCCGGGCACGGACTTCGCGGCCGTCGACAGGCTCAACCTGCATGTGCGCGCGGGCGAGATCTTCGGCCTGCTCGGTCCGAACGGCGCCGGCAAGACGACCACGGCGGGGATGCTCACCACGCGCGTGGTGCCCACCTCCGGGTCGGCGTACGTGGGGGGGATCGACGTGGTCGCCCACCCGGCGCTCGCCAAGCAGCTGATCGGGATCGTCTCGCAGCAGAACACGCTCGACAGGCAGCTCACCGTGTGGGAGAACCTGTACTTCCACGGGCGCCTGTTCGGGATTCCCGCGGCGGAGTCGCGGCGCGAGGCCGATCGCCTGCTCGCGCAGTTCCAGCTCGAGAGGTGGGGCAAGGCGTCGGTGTTCGCGCTGTCCGGCGGGATGGCCCAGCGCCTGATGATGGCGCGCTCGATCTTCCACCGGCCGGCCGTGCTGTTCCTGGACGAGCCGACCGCCGGCCTGGACCCGCAGAGCCGCCTCGCGCTGTGGGAGATCCTCGGCGAGCTGAACCGCGAGGGCCAGACGGTGCTGCTGACCACGCACTACATGGAGGAGGCCGACCAGCTGTGCGATCTCGTGGCGATCATGGACCACGGCAGGATCCTCGCGCTGGACACTCCAGAGGCGCTGAAGCAGTCGGTGGGAGCGGACACGATCGTCACGGTGAAGGCCGGCGGGGACACCGGCGCGCTCGCCGCAGCGCTCTCGCGGGAGCTGCCGGAGGTGACGCGCACGCGCGCGATCGACGGGGGCGTCGAGCTGCACGTGAAGGGCGCCGAGCGGCTCGTGCCGCGCGTGGTCGCGGCGGCCGAGAGCGGCGGCTTCGAAGTGGTCGACCTGTCCGTCTCCGAGCCGAGCCTCGAGACGGTGTTCATCAACCTCACCGGCAAGGAGCTGCGCGAGTGAGCGCCACCGAAGGAGCGCGCGAGTGAGCACCGCTGAGACGACCTCGCCGTCCGCGACGAGCGCATCCGTGCCGGCCGAGCGACGTCGCATCGCGGTCGCGCCCACGCGCTCGGTGCTCGCCGCCAGCCGCATCGCGCTGCGCGCGCTGATCCTGCGCGACCTGGTGGTGCTGTGGAAGACCAAGTGGGAGTTCGTGCTGCGCACGCTGATCCAGCCGTTCCTTCTGGTGTTCGTGTTCCTGTACGTGTTCCCGCGCATCGGCCAGGGCATCGGCGGCGGCGGGGGCAAGAGCTCGGAGTCGGCGTTCGCGACGGTGCTGGTGCCCGGCGTGGTGGGGATCTCGATCATGTTCCAGGGCATCCAGGCGGTGGCGCTGCAGCTCTCCACGGAGTTCGGCTACACGCGCGAGATCGAAGACCGCGTGCAGGCGCCGTGCCCGATCTGGCTGGTGGCCGCCGCGAAGGTGCTGTCCGGCGCCACCCAGGGCTTGCTGGCCGCGCTGATCGTGTTTCCGATCGCCGCCGTGGTGCACGCGTCGGGCGTGCACGCGCACCTGACGGTTCACTGGGCGGTGGTGCTCACGCTGATCCCGCTGGCGTGCGTCACCATGACCTCCCTGGGGCTGCTGCTGGGCACTGCCTTCGAGCCGCGCAACATCGGGCTGATGTTCGGTTTCGTGGTGCTGCCGCTGACGTTTCTCGGCGGCACCTACTATCAGTGGACGAAGCTCTCGCCGGTGACAGTGGGCGGTGTGCACTGGCTGCAGATTCTCGTCCTGGTTAATCCTCTTATATATATAAATGAGGGGCTGCGAGCTGGGCTGACCCATGCCGCGCACATGCACCTGTACGTTGTGTATCCCGTGCTCACCGGCTTCTGTGCGGCGTTCCTCGCGCTCGGCCTGCGCAAGTTCCGCGGGCGTGTGCTCTCGTGAGCCGCCAGCGGGCGAAACATGCCCTCCCGCGGGGTGGTTATCGCTCCTGTTGGACGTCCGGACCGGGCGCAGACGCGGAATCGACGCCACAGGAGTTGTGTGGGTGGCGCTTCGCTAGGCCAAGCTGCCTCATGGCGTCACGCAAATCCCGCTCTGCGGCCTCGACGTGCGGTGAGGCATCTCCGCCTTGGCGGATATTCTCGATCACAACCCTCGTCACGTGGCCGAGTGCCGCCTCGGTCGATTGCAGGGCGAGATCGGTCGCCGATCCGGCAGCATCTGCCTTGACGTCGTCCAAGCGTGCGGGCGGCTCGTCCGGAAACTCGAGACTCGTGATAGGCGGAGGCTGATCAGCTGCTCGGGCCATGTGGCAAATGATACGCAAAAACTACGTGGATGACAAGCGGCTCAGCGGCTCAGGCGTAGCGATTGTCTTACGGGCGAGATCCGCAGCTCCGCTTACGGGCGAGATCCGGCCGATTCACGACAATTAGACCGGCCTTGGCTGAAAGATGGGCCGGCGCTACGCGGTCTCCAGGATCTCGATCCTGTAGCCGTCGGGATCCCTCACGAACACCAAGCGCGAGCCGCCCTCGCGCACCGAGTACGGCGGCTTCTCCGGCGCGATGCCCTGCTCGGCGAGCCGCGCGAGCGTCGCGTCGAGATCCTCGGCGGTGATCGCGATGTGCCCGTAGCCGCTGCCGATCTCGTAGGAGTCCACGCCGAAGTTGTACGTGAGCTCCAGGCGCGGCATGTCGCCGTCCCCGGGTTGGTTCATGAACACGTTGATCGCCTCGTCGCGGATGGGGATGCGGCCGACCTCCTCGAAGCCGAGCGCCTCGTAGAAGGCGACCGAGCGATCGATGTCGGTGATGCGATAGCAGGTGTGGATGAGGGCCATGCGCTGGGCAAGGAGTCTAGGAGAGCGAGCGCCGCTAGCGACCGCTCGGGTGTTCCTTGCGACGTTTGCCGCGCGCGGCTTCGCGTTCGGCGCGAGCTCGTTCGCGAGCTTCCTGCGTGCGCTGGTGCGCTTCCTGCGCGCGCTGGTGCGCTTCCTGCGCGCGTTCGCGCTGTTCCTCGCGTCTCAGTTCCTGCGTGTCCTGCACCGCCGGCTGCTGGCCCGCTTCGTGGCTGCGGCCGCGCCGCGCGGTCTTCTCCCTTGGGTGCGCCTGCGCCGCGCGCGTTCGCGCCTGCGCCGCGCGCCTTTCCGCGGCACGAGCCTCGGCAGCGGCGCGCCTGCTTGCAAGTCGCGCCCGCGCCGCCTGTTCTTTGCCCGCTTTGCTCTTCTCGCGCGCAGCTTCGCGGGCACGCCGTTCTTGCGCGCTTTCCGCCTTGCTCGCCTTCGCGTTCAGCCTGGCCAGCTCCATCGCAGCGGCTCGTTCTTCGAGCCGCCGCTCGATCGCCTGTGCACCATGCGCGGCGGGGGCGACCGCCACGTGGGACGCTGCGCTGTGGGACGGCGACTGGAGGACGAAGAAAAGCGCGGCGGCCACGGCCGCCCCGGCCATGAACGCAAGGGCGATAACAGCGTTGCGTCTCGTGCGTCCCTTGCGTCTCATCCGTCCCTCCTCGGCCCCGTAGCGTACACCGCTCCATCGCCGCTGGTTGGTTCCGCTCGCGGGCTCGCGTTTGCCGTAACGCTCGACCGGGCGCTCGCACGCGCGTGCAGCGCTTTACACTGGCCCCCGTGCGGACGCTGATCGTCGGTCATGGTGGGCGCGAGAGCGCGCTGGCGTACCGCATGGCCGAACACAGCGAGCTGCATGCATTCGTCGGGCACGAGAACCCGTCGATCGTCCACTGTGCCGCCGCGTCCGGGGGCGGCCATGAGGTGGGTGACGTGTGCGATCCAAGCGCCGTCGCAGCCTTCGCTCGCGAGCGCGACGTGGACATCGCGATGGTCAGCGCCGACGAGCCGCTGGCGGCGGGAGTGGTCGATGCGCTGCTCGCGCAGGGCACGCGCGCCGTCGGCCCCACCGCCGCGGGGGCCGAGATCGAGTGGAACAAGGCGTTCGCGCGCACGCTGCTTGCGGAGATCGCGCCGGAGGCCGCGCCGCGACTGCGCGTGGCGCGCGATCACGCGGAGCTGAGCGACGCGTTCGCGTTCTTCGGCGCCACTCCCGTCGCCGTCAAGCCGTCGGGCCTGACCGGCGGCAAGGGCGTGAAGGTGATGGGGCCGCACCTCGCCGATCACGAGCAGGCGCGCGCGTACGCGCTCGAGCTGCTCGCGCGCCGCCGGCCGGGGCAGTCCGTGCTGATCGAGGAGAAGGTCATCGGCGCGGAGTTCACGATCCAGGCGATCAGCGACGGGCGCACGGTCGTGTTCCCGCCCTCCACCTACGATTACCCCTACCGCTATGACGGCGACGAGGGGCCCGGCACCGGCGGCATGGGCTCGTTGTCGATGGCCAGCTCCACGCTGCCTTTCATGACGGGCGCGCACTACCGGCAGGCGTGCACGATCATCGAGCGGGTGATCGAGCGCCTCGCGCAGCTCGGCCGCCACTTCACGGGGGTCATGAACAGCGGCTTCTTCGCCACCGCCGAGGGCGTCAAGGTGATCGAGTTCAACGCGCGCTTCGGCGACCCCGAGTGCATGAACATCATGAGCGTGTTCAGCGGCAGCTGGCCAGAGGCGATGGAGCGCATCGCCTCCGCGCGCCTCAGCGCAGCGGACGTGCCGCTGCGCGAAGAGGCCTCCGTTGTGCTGTACCTCGTCTCGCCCGACTACGCGCTCGGCGGGCGCGCGAGCGCCCCGCGCGAGTTCACGCTCGAGCGCGAGCGAGTCGAAGCGGACGGCTGCCACGTGTTCTTCTCCTCGGCGGTGCAGACGGGCGAGAACAGCTACCGCACCGTGGGCACCTCGCGGGCGGTGGCGCTCGCAAGCACAGCGCCCACCCTCGAGCGAGCGCGCGCCAGCGTCGCGCGCTGGGCGGCCACCGTGCCGGCGCTCGAGTGGCGTAGGGACGTCGGCGACGCGCGCTACCTGGAGCGCCTCGCGCGCCTGGTCTCGCCGCCGGAGCCGGCGGCGCCGGC
>JASHYF010000042.1 GCA_030043235.1 Solirubrobacteraceae bacterium
CGGGCGACGGCCAGCGCTGGCGCGGGTTCGCCGCGCCGTTGCTGCGTGACTTCGGCGCGCTGCGCGACACCATGCTCGCCGGCTTTCCCCCCGTCCGCGGCCCGGTGCGTCTCACCGCGGCGATCGGCCCGCGCGGGATGCTCGAGCTCGCGCGCGTGCTGCTGATGCCCGCGCGCGCGCTCGCCGGGGAGCTGTTCGCCGGCGAGCGTGCGCGCGCGTGGCTGTACGGCGCGGCGATGCACTCCGACGCGCCGCTCACCGCCGCGGGCAGCGCGATCGCCGCCGTCTACCTGATGCTGCTCGGGCACGGCGCCGGCTGGCCGAGCCCGGAGGGCGGGGCGGGCAGGCTGTCCGAGGCGCTGGTCTCCCACCTGCGCGAGCTGGGAGGGGAGCTGCGCACGGGCGCGCGGGTGAAGCGCATCGTGGTGCAGCGCGGTCGCGTGGTGGGGGTGGATATGGATATGGATATGGAGGGCGGCGAGCGCGTGGGCTCGCCGGTGGTGATCGCGGACGTGATGCCCGGCGCTCTCGCCGAGCTGGCCGGCGAGGCGCTGCCCGCGCGCTACGCGTCCGCGCTGCGCCGCTACCGGCCGGGGCCGGCGACGCTCAAGCTGGACTGGGCGCTCGACGGGCCGATCCCGTGGACGGCGCCCGAGGCGCGGCAGGCGGGCACAGTGCACGTGGGCGGCTCCGCCGAGGAGGTGCTAGCCGCGACCACGCTCGGCGACGGCCTGCCCGAGCGGCCGTTCATGCTGCTCGGCCAGCAGTCGCTCGCCGACGCCACGCGCGCGCCCGCGGGCAAGCACACCGCGTGGGCGTACACGCACGGGCCACAGTCGCTGGACTGGGCGAGCGAGCAGCAGCGCCACGTGGAGCGCATGGAGGCGCACGTGGAGCGCTTCGCCCCCGGCTTTCGCGAGCTGATCCTCGCGCGCCACGTGCTCGGCCCGGCCGAGCTCCAGGCCGCAAACCCCAACCTCGTCGGCGGCGACGTCGGCGGCGGCAGCTACGCGCTCGACCAGCTCATCTTCCGTCCCGTGCCCGCGCTCGTTCCCTACCGCACTCCCGTGCGCGGCCTGTACGTGGGCAGCGCCGCCACGTTCCCCGGCGGCGCCGTGCACGGCGTGCCGGGGCGCGCGGCCGCGAGGCTGGCGCTCGCGGAGGCGCGCGCGCGGCGCCTGGTCACGTTTCCCCGCAGCCGGCAGCGCCGATCCTAGGAGATTGCACAGTCGAGCCATCCGAACGGTGCGAGTTCAGGTATGGTATCGGTCACGTAGAGCGGGATGATGTAAAGGATTCGGGGACGATGAGTGCGAAGCACGCTGTATTGGGGCTCGTGATCGAACGGCCCGGCTACGGCTACCAGTTGGCACGGCGCCTGGAAGAGCGCTGCAGCGCGTGGGGGTGGGAGCCCTCGGGGGTCTACAGTGCGCTCGACTCGCTGGCGCGGGAGGGCAACGTGCGCAGCGTGAGGGGCAAGGGCTCCGGCGCCACCGGCCGGGCCGCCCCGCGGGCGATATACGAGGTGACGCCGAAAGGCAGGGACTTCTTCCGCGAATGGATGTTCGAGACTTCGGGCCCAAGCCCGGTGCGTCAGGAGCTGGATCTGAAGATCCTGTTCTCCGGGCCCGAGTTCCTGCCACGCCTGATCGATCAGACGTGGGCGCAGGAGCAGATGTGCATAGATGTCCTGAGGACGCTGACGAGCGCCACGAAACCGAGCGTTCCCGCTGGTCCGCTAGCCTGGCGTGAGGCGGCTATCGTCTTGCAGAGAGACGCGGAGATCAAACTGCTGCAGGTCAGGATCGAGTGGCTCCAGGATGCGCGCAAGGTCATGAAAGAGCTGCTCGAGCGATCCGCCGGGAGCATTCGCTCGATATAGGTTTTCCGTTGAACATGCCGCTGCTTTCGTTGAACGGGGTGTGCAAGAGCTACTGGCGTGGGCCGCGCGAGACGCCGGTGCTCGCGAACTTGTCGCTGGACGTGCACGTCGGCGAGCTCGTGGCCGTGTGGGGTCAGCGCGGCGCGGGCAAGACGACGCTGGCGATGGTCGCGGCCGGCCTGGAGGAGCCCGACGAGGGAACGGTCCTGTTCGAGGGGCAGGAGCTGGCGGGCGCGCGCCGCGCGCGCGGCTCGCACCTGCACGAGGGGATCGGTTGGGTGCAGAGAATGGGGCCGCAGAGCGGCGACTTTCGCACGATGCTCGATTACGTGGCGCTTCCGTTGCTCGGTGCGTACTCGCCCCGTGGCGCGCGACGTCGCGCGATCGCGATGCTGCGGCGCCTCGGCGTGGCCGACTGCGCGGGGGAGCGCTGGCAGATCCTGACCGACGGCGAGCGCACGCTCGTGGCGGTCGCGCATGCACTCGTGCGCGAGCCACGGCTGCTGGTCGCGGACGACCCCACCTCCAACCTCAACGTGCTGCAGCGTGAGGAGGTCACCGGACTGTTGCGCCGCGCGGCCGACGAGGACGGTCTCGGAATCCTCATCACCGTCCCGGACATGCCGGAGACGGCCTACTCCGACCGGGTTGGCTCGCTGAGCGATGGCCGGTTGATCGTTCCCCGGGAGCCGTCCGGCGGGGACGGCACGGTGATCGACTTCCCCGGCAGGCAGCAGTCCGTGTAAGTGCTCCAGCTGGACACTCTCGTCAAGCGATATGCGCAGGGCGATGGCGAGCCCGTCGTCGCCGTGGATGGCGTGTCACTGTCGATCTCCGCGGGAGAGCTCGTCGCCCTGTACGGGCCGAGCGGCTCCGGCAAGACGACGCTGCTGATGATGGTCGCGGCGATATTGCGCCCCGACAGCGGTTCGGTGTTCGTCTCAGGCCGCGAGGTCTCCTCGCTGTCCGCGCGTGAGTCCGCCCGCTATCGCATGCACGAGCTGGGGTTCGTCCGCCAGTCGTTCGACCTGATCCCCGGCGCCAGCGCGCTCGACAATGCCGCGCTCAAGCTCCTCGGCCGTCCGGCAGGCATGCGCGAGGCGCGCCGGCGTGTCATGCCGCTGCTCGTGCGGCTCGGACTCGGCGAGCGGCTCGAGCACCGCGCGGAGCGACTCGCGATGGGCGAGCGCCAGCGCGTGATGATCGCACGCGCGCTCTCGACCGAACCGAAGCTCGTCCTCGCCGACGAGCCGACCGGGAGTCTCGACAGCGAGCGTGGACGTGAGGTGCTCGCGCTGCTGAGCGAGCTCTGCCGCGAGCGTGGGATCGCGGTGTTGCTCGTCACCCACGACCCCGACGCGGCCGCGTATGCCGACCGCGTGCACACCCTGCGCGACGGGCGGCTCACCGACGAGCGGCCCAAGCCCCGCCTCGCGTCCGCGAGCCTGCGATGACGGCCGTCGCCGGACCGAGGATGAAGCTGCTGGGTATCCTCCACCTCTATCGCGTCCGCTTGCGCTCACGATTCGTGCAGGACGCGCTCGCCGGGATCGGCATCGCGGTGGGCGTCGCGCTGCTGTTCTCCTCGCAGGTGGCGAACACGAGCCTCGATGGCTCGGTCAGGCAGCTGACGAGCGCGCTGGTCGGTAATTCGCGGCTGCAGATCGCGGCGCGCAGCCCGCTGGGGGTCGAAGAACGCCTGTTCGGCGAGGTGCAGCGCCTTCCCGGGGTGCGCTCGGCGGCGCCCGTGCTCGAAGAGCAGGCGAACGTCATCGGCCCGGCGGGCGCGCGCTCGGTGGAGCTCATCGGCGCCGATCCACGTTTCGTGACCCTCGGTGGCTCGTTGCTGGCGCATTTCGGTGCCGCCACGCTCGCACACCAGCGCGCAGTGGCGCTCCCGCTGCCCGTTGCACAGCAGATCGGGGCGAGCTCGTTGCAGGTGCTGAAGCTGCAGATCGGCGCGAGCACGGTGCGCGCGCTGCTGGGCATCACCTTGCAGGAAAGCGATATCGGCGCGCTGGCGCACAGCCCCGTCGCGCTCGCGCCGCTCGCTTACGCCCAGCGGATCACCGGGATGAGCGGGCGCATCTCGCGAATCTTCGTGCAGCCTCGCGCAGGGCACGAGCGTGAAGTGCAAGCCGCACTCTCGCGGCTGGCCGCCGGGCGCCTGAACGTGGAGCCGGCGAACTACGACGCCACCCTGTTCGACAACGCCGCGGCGCCGACGAACGAGTCGACTGCGCTGTTCGCCGTGATCAGCGCGCTCGTGGGCTTCCTGTTCGCCCTCAACGCGATGCTCTTGACGGTGCCCGCGAGACGAGCGCTCGTGGCCGACCTGCGCCTGGACGGCTACGACTCGCGCACGATCATGGAGGTGCTGATGTTCGACGCGCTGGTGATGGGCGTGCTCGCCTCGCTCCTCGGCCTGGCGCTCGGCGATCTGATCTCCGTGCGCCTGTTCAACGCCAACCCCGGGTATCTGACGTTCGCGTTCCCCGTTGGCTCACAGCGGATCGTGACCTGGCAGAGCGTCGCGCTGGCGGTCGCCGGAGGCATGTTCGCGGCGTGCGCGGGCGTGCTGGTGCCGCTGCGAGACCTGATTGTCCAGCCCTCGCGCGCGTCGGTCCGGCGAGCGTCGGCGAGCCCCGCGGCATCCCGTCTGCTCCCCTTCGCCGGACTCCTCTGTCTCGCGATCACCGCCGCGATCGTGGCGCTCGCGCCAAGGAGCGCGGTGATCGCCGTGGTGGCTCTGACCTGCGCGCTGCTGTTGCTCCTGCCCAGCTTGATTCGAGGCGTTCTCACGGTGGTCGAGCGGCTCACCGCGGACCTGAAGGCGACCGCTCCGTTCGTGGCGGTCAACGAGCTGCGCTCCCCCTCGACGTGGAGCCGGACGGTCGCGATAGCAGCGACCGGGGCGATCGCCGTGTTCGGCAGCGTCGCCATCGACGGCGCGCGCCAGGATCTCGAGCGCGGGCTCGACGCATCGGCCCGGGGGATCGACTCGATGGCCGACATCTGGGTGACTCCGTCGGCTGAATCGGATGCTTTTGCGACAACCCCGTTCGCTGACGAATACGCGCATCTGTTCACCTCGCTCGCCGCTGTTCGGGCCGTCCGTCCATACCGTGGCGGCTTCCTCGACTACGGAGGCAGGCGCGTGTGGGTGCTCGCGCCGTCGTCGGCGGTCAGCCAGCCGGTCGCGCCGTCGCAGTTCGTCACGGGAGACTTCGCGCTCGCCACCGCCCGCATCCGCCGGGGTGGATGGGCGGTGATCTCGCAGGCGCTCGCCGCTCAGCATCATCTCCGCGTCGGTCAGCTCTTCCAACTCCCATCGCCTCACCCCACGACGTTTCGTCTGGCGGGATTGATCTCCAATCTGGGCTGGCCGTCGGGGGCCGTCATCCTCAACGCCAGCGACTACGCGCGCGCGTGGGGCAGCGCGGACGTCAGCGCCTACCAGATCGTGCTGTCGGCTGGCACGCCGAGTGCCGTCGGACTCCGCGAGGTCCAGCGCGCGCTTGGCGCGGGCTCCGGCCTGACGGCGGTCAGCGCATCCCGCCGTGAGCGCCGCCACGAAGAAGAGGCGAGCCAGGGGCTGTCGCGGCTCACCACCATCCGCACGCTCGTGTTGATCGCGTCGATCCTGGCGATGGCGGCGGCGATGGGGAGCATGGTGTGGCAGCGTCGCGCGCGTCTAGGGCGCTTGAAGCTCGACGGGCTCTCCGACTTCGCAATCTGGCGAGCGCTGCTGCTCGAGAGCGCCATGCTGCTCGGCACGGGCTGCGCGGCCGGCGCGGTGTTCGGACTCGGCGGCCAGCTGCTGGGAAGTCACGCGATCCTGAACGTCACGGGCTTCCCGGTCATGTTCTCCTTCGCCGTGCCCGTGGCGCTGGCGAGCTTCGCGCTGGCGAGCACGATCGCGGTCGGGATTGCCGCGATACCTGGATATTTCGTCGCACGTGCGCGGCCGGCGCTGGCGCATCTCGACTAGACGCCGGCCCCGCTCCGCGACCTGCCTCGGCAACACCGAGCCGGCGTGCTCCGTGACCTGCACCGGCAGCGCCAAGCCGGCGTGCGAGACCAAACTCTCTCCGTCCGCGGTGACCTCTACCCTGGAGTTGCGGCTGTTGTGCTGCATCCTCGAGGTGAGCATCCTGAGCAGGGAACAAGGACTTCGGTAACGTCGATTCTCCAAGCTCAGCCAGGCATACGCGCGCCGAGGAGAGCCTGGGGTGGGGTAGTCAACGCAAAGTCCCGACTAGCCTCGCGCCGCCTTAAAATCAGAACAATTCCAGAGTCAGCGTTGCGCAACCCGGCTCCGCTGAGCGTCGGCCAGCTTTGGGCACTATGCAGGGCAGCCACACGCGAGCTGCTGTGGGGCCTGTGCGCCGCATCCCGTGAGATGCGCCGGTGGCGAGCCTATGCACAGGCGATTCCCGACGAGCCAATCCGCGCGGACGCGCTGTACGTGCTGGACCGCAAGCGCACGCACATCTATGGGGCGGCGCTGTTCGCAACGCTTCCCGGCAGGCGCAGCCGCGAGCTGGTGCGCCTGCTCGTCGCCTACGAGCTGATTTGGGACTTCCTCGACAACCTCAACGAGCGGGCGGCGGCGGTGGGCACGGTGAACGGACGCCAACTGCATCTTGCGATCCGCGAGGCGATCGACCTCGGCGCGCCGATATCCGACTACTACCGGCATCACCCCTGGCGCGGGGACGGCGGCTACCTGCGCGCTCTCGTCGAGCAGTGCAGGGAGGGCTGCCGCACGCTCCCCTCGTACGCGCTCGTGCGTGATCTCGTGGTGCACGAGGCGCGCCGCGCGCAGGTGCTGGCGCTCAACCACAACCCGGACCCGATCGAGCGCGATGCAGAGCTCAGGCACTGGGTTGCGGGGGAATGCTCGGAAACACCGCAGGCGAACTGGTGGGAGCTTTCGGGGGCTGCGAGCGCGCCACTGGCGATCCACGCTCTGCTCGCCCTTGCCTCCGAGCCGCACTGCTCGCGCGGCGAGGTCGCCAGGGTGTATGCCGCCTACTGCCCGTGGCTGTCGGCCACGACGACGATGCTGGACAGCTATGTGGATCAGTGCGAAGACACCGACAACGGCGACCACAGCTACGTCGCGCACTATCCGGACCAGGAGAGCGCC
>JASHYF010000392.1 GCA_030043235.1 Solirubrobacteraceae bacterium
CCACTCGGTGCGACGCTTGCACCGCCAACGTCGCTTGGCGGCCTCGCTCGCCGACCACCGAACCACAGGAGACAGGCAGAATGGCGTCCATCCGCAAGCAGGTGCTGATTGACGTGAGTCCCGACGCCGTATGGGACGCGGTGCGCGATTGGGGCGGGCTCCACAAGCGCCTCGTGCCGGGGTTCGTCGTCGACACCCGCCTGGACGGGGACGACCGGATCGTGACGTTCGCGAGCGGCACCGTGCTCCGCGAGATCCTCGTCGACCTCGACGACGACGCTCGCCGTCTCGTCTGGTCGGTGGTCGGCGGCCCGTACACCCACCACAACGGATCGGCCCAGGTGTTCGCGGAGGATGACGGCCGCGCCCGCTTCGTGTGGACCGCCGACCTCTTGCCCGACGAGCTGGCCGGTCCAACCGGCGAGGCGATGGAGCAGGGAACGAACGTCGTCAAGCAGACGCTGGAGAAACAGACCCCGCCGTGAGCCGCCGCCGCACCGGCGTAACGTGTGTCGACGGCGCGCATGATCACCCTGCACCTCGGCGACATAACCACCGATCGCGAGGCCGAGGCGATCGTCAACGCGGCCAACCCTGGACTGCTCGGGGGCGGCGGCGTGGACGGGGCGATCCACCGCGCGGCCGGTCCGTTGCTGCTGGAGGAGTGCCGCGCGCTCGGCGGCTGCGAGCCCGGGCACGCGAAGATCACGGGCGCCGGACGACTCGCCGCCAAGCACGTGATCCACGCGGTCGGGCCGGTGTGGCACGGCGGCGGACGCGGCGAACGGGAGCTGCTCGCCTCCTGCTACCGCCGCGCGGTCGCGCTGGCGGCGGCACACGGCTGCCACCGGATAGCGCTGCCCGCGATCTCCACGGGGGTGTACGGCTACCCGCTCGAGCAGGCGGCGCACGTGTCCCTGGAGGCGGTGGACGCCGCGCTCGCGGAGCACACGACGGTCGCACAGGCTCGCTTCTGGCTGTTCGACGAGACCGCGTTCGAGATCTTCTCTAGCGCCCTCGAGCGGATGCGCCGCCAACGCAGCGGCCGATAGCCTGCCCGCCGCCCTGGGCGCAGCAGCCTGAGCCCGCGGCCGGAAAGCCGGCCTTGCCGCGCCTGCGTCGAGCTAAGCATGCCACTGGAATGGCAGCTCGTGCGCGATCTCGCTGAGGCACGGCGAGGCGGCGTCGCGCGCGGACACGATCAGCTCCGCGGCCGGCAGCGGCCAGGCGATCGCGATCTCCGGGTCGTCCCAGGCGACGGCGCATTCGAGCTCGGGGTCGTAGTAGGCGGTCTGCTTGTAGAGCACGTCGGCGACGTCGCTGAGCACGCAGAAGCCGTGGGCGAAGCCCACCGGCACGTACAGCTGGCGCATGCTTTCGTCGTCGAGCTCCACCCCCTCCCAGCGTCCGTACGTGGGCGAGCCGCGGCGCAGATCTACGGCCACGTCGAGGATCCGCCCGCGCGCGCAGCGCACGAGCTTGGCCACGCCGTCGCCCGCCTGAAAATGCATCCCCCGCACCACCCCGCGCGTGGAGCGCGAGTGGTTGTCCTGCACGAACTGCTCCTCCTCGGGGATGCCAAGCGCCGCGTGCGAGGAGCGCCTGTAGGTCTCACAGAAGAAGCCGCGCTCGTCGCGATGGACGGCCGGTTCGACGACGGCAAGGCCGGCTAGATGGACGGAGACAGCGGACATTGCGCGCAAGAGAGTAGCCGGTACGAGCAGCGGATCGGCCCGCGCGCACTCGCAGCGAGGGCCTACGATCACGACGGTGAACGCCCAACGCTCTCTCTCGCGCACGCGCCCCGGGCACATGCTCGTGAGGGCGCACGACGGGCACGTGTCGGAGCTCGCGGCGGCGGTGCGCCACTGATGGCTTCCTCCCCGTCGCAACCGGCGCGCGGCTCCGAGCACACGGCGAGGCTCTTGATCAGCTGCGCCGACGGACCCGGGATCGTCGCTGCCGTGTCGGGCTTCCTGTTCGAGCAGGGCGCAAACATCGTCAGCTCCGACCAGTACTCCACCCACCCCGAGCACGGCACGTTCTACATGCGCTCGGCCTTCTACCTGCCCGGCATCGATGAGGACCGCGCAGCCTTCGAGAAGGCGTTCGCCACACTCGCCGAGCGCTTCCGGATGAGCTGGCGGATCTCCTACGCGCGCGACCGCCGGCGCGTGGCGCTGATGGCCTCGCGCGCGGACCACTGCCTGCTCGACCTGCTCTGGCGCACGAGCCGCGGCGAGCTGGACATGGACGTGCTGTGCGTGATCTCCAACCACGAGGATCTGCGCACGGGCGTCGAGTCTATGGGTGTGCGCTTCCTGCACATCCCCGTCACCAAAGACACCAAGGCGCAGGCCGAGGCCGAGGCCCTGGAGATCCTCGCCGGCTCGGTGGACCTGGTGGTGCTCGCCCGCTACATGCAGATCCTCTCGGGAGACTTCCTCGCGCGCCTGGGCTGTCCGGTGATCAACATCCACCATTCGTTTCTGCCGGCGTTCGCCGGCGCCGAGCCCTACCGCCACGCGTATGAGCGCGGGGTGAAGCTGATCGGCGCGACCGCGCACTACGTCACCGAGGCGCTCGACGAGGGCCCGATCATCGAGCAGGACGTGATCCGCGTCGCCCACCACTACACGGTCGAGGATCTCGAGCGCGTGGGGCGGGACGTCGAGCGCACGGTGCTCGCACGCGCGGTGCGCACGCACCTCGACGACCGCGTGCTCGTGGACGAGAGTCGCACGATCGTCTTCTGAGGAGCGCTCGGTTCACGTCTCGCGAGCCGGTGCGCTCGGTTCACGTCTCGCGAGCCGGTGCGCTCAGTCCACGTCCTGCGGGCCGAGTGGCCCAGCGTCGAACGGCACATAACCTGCCTGCACCTCGTGTACACGCAGCTCCGAGGTGCGCACCAGGCTCTCGCCGATCCCCGCCTGGTAGTCGGCGAACGCGGGCGACCGGTAGTGCTCATCGAGCGCCGCGTGGTCGCGCCACTGCTGCACGGTCATGAAATGTCCGGGATCGTCGAGCGTCTCGGCGAACGCGTACGCGATGCAGCCCGGCTCCTCTCGCGCGCGCTCCTGCGTCGCGAGCATCAGCTCTCGCACGCGCTCGCGACGTGGGATCTGTGCATACACGTCACCCAGCACGACCAGCATGGCGCCTACTGCAGGTATTTCTCGACGGTGTTCTCGTCGCGCGTGCGAGCTTCGTCGGGATCCGCTCCCGCGTCGCGCAGCGCCCGCCGCTGGCGCAGCAGATCCCAGCAGCGATCGAGCTCGACCGACACCTCGTGCAGGCGCTGGCGGTCGCCTTCGAGCGCGTCGCCTCGCAGCGCGTCATCGGCCTCGCGGCCGATGAGCGCGTGCTCCTCGTTCACGAGCGCCTCGATGCGGCTGAGAATCGACTGGTCGTCCATGCGCGGAAGGGTAGCTGAGCTCCACCTCCGTGCTGACGATACCCCTCGCGCTCAGCTCAGCATCGGCGACGGCGGTATGCGCGTTTCGCCCTCGACATCCGGCAGGACAAAGGCGACATCGTCCACGAAGCACCACGACCATTCCTCGTGGGGCTCGAGCGAGCGGATGATCGGATGCCCGCTGCTGTGCGCGTGGGCCCGCGCGTGCCGGCCGGGTGAGTCGTCGCAGCACCCCACGCTCCCGCACTCGAGGCAGATGCGCAGGTGAAGCCACTCCCCGCCGGCGGCCAGACATGTCTCGCACCCAGCCACGGATGCTGGCAGCTGCGTGATGCGGACATGGTCGAGATGAGTGCACGTCGTCATCGAGCTCGCTCCTTTCGGATCGGGTGGCCGTTACGCTACGTCATCCGCCTGGCCAGCGCAGGCGTGAGCTCCTCCAGCGAGTCGATTGCCGGATCCGCGAGGCTGACACCCGGAGCCTGAAAGCGGCTACGATCGGCCGGTGTCCCATGCCACGCTCGTCGATGAGATAGCCAATGAGCTCGACAGCTGGCCTGGCGTGCGCATCGAGCGAGGCGCGGACGGTGTAGCGCTCGTGCGCTACGAGCGGCTCGAGCTCGGCGTGCTCGACCGCGATCGTGGCGTGGCGGAGTTGCGTTTCTCGCCCGCGGAGCACGACCAGCTGCTCGAGCATGGCGATGCCGAGCCGGCTGCCTCGACGTCAGCCGCTGACGGGGTGAGTCATGACGTGCGCGGCCCGTCCGACGTGACTGCGGTGCTCGAGCTGTTCGACCGCCGCTACCGCGACGTGCGGGGCGAGGACGACCCCTACAGCTCGGAGGACCCAGCCTGAGTCGGCCGGCGCGTCGATCGCGCGGTGCGCGAGGGTATGCGGCCACGAGCGGGCATCGCGGACCGTTGCAGCCTGGAGTCAGGCGTCGCGGATGATGCGCAGGATCACCGCGCGCGAGGTGTGATGGGTGGCGTCGATGACCGCAGCGAGCTCCTCTTCGCGCAGCTCCTCGGCGGCCTCCACCACGACGACGAGCGGCTTCGTGCCCGTGCCCGCGTGGGCAATCACGCGATGCACCTCGTCGGCCTCGCGCTCGAGCGCCTCGGGCGAGGGTAGGGACAGGACGACCTGACCGGCGGCTGGCGACTCGAGGTTTCCCTCAGCGTCAGTGGGCCCGGCCTCGACGGCTACTTCGCCGCTGACGACGCTCTCGAGCGCTTGCGCGCCCAGCCGTCGCGCGAGTGCCCCGTCGCGCGGCAGCTGGATTATGAGGCGTGGACGGTAGGCCATCGCGCGACCTTAGCGCCAGCCGGCGATGCACGAGCGCCACGGCAGCGCCATGCGCCGCGCTCAAAGCCGCGCCTGGCGTCACAAGGGCCTGCCAGGCTGTTGCAAGCGATGACGCCCACGGCCCGCGGCTCCACAGCTTGAGCGACTCCCCCGAAGACCTCACCCGAGCCGGGACGGCGGCCGGCGCGCCGGTGGCACAGCGCTACCGGGCGGACGGCATCCCCGCGTCGGGGCGACGGCGCGCGGGCAAGCACGCCGAGCGAGGACACGACCTCGGCGTGGGCGGCGGGCTCGCCGCGCTGAGCCTGGACGCGCTCTCGAGCGTCGCATACGGACCCGAAGCGATGATCGTGGTGCTCGTCACGGCCGGCACGAGCGCCCTGCGCTTCGCCGTCCCGCTGATCCTCGTGATCGCCGCCATGCTCGTGCTGCTGGTCATCTCCTACACGCAGGTGATCGCCGCGCACCCCGAGGGCGGGGGAGCATACGCCGTGGCCAAGAGCAGCCTCGGGCGCTGGCCGAGCCTGCTCGCCGCGGCCGCGGTCGTGGTCGACTACGTGCTCACCGTCGCCGTCAGCCTGGCAGCAGGCGCCGCCAGCCTGGGCAGCATCTTCCCGGGACTCGCTCACCACCTGCTGCTCGTCGCCCTCGCCGGGCTCGCGCTGCTCGCCGTCGTCAACATGTTCGGCGTCGCCGAGTCCGCCAGGCTGCTGATCCTTCCGACGGCGATCTTCATCGTGAGCGTCCTCGCGATGATCGTCCTCGGAGCATTCCATGCGCAGCCGGTCGCGCGAGTCGGCAAGGCGATCTCGATCCCCTCGAGCACGGGCGTCGCGCTCGGAGTGCTGCTCGTGCTGAAGGCGTTCGCCTCCGGGTGCTCGGCGGTCACCGGGGTCGAGGCGATCTCCAACGGCGTGCCGGCGTTTCGCGAACCCCGGGTGCGGACCGCGCAGCGCACCGAGATCTCACTCGGGGCGCTGCTCGGGGTGATGCTCATCGGGCTCGCCGTGCTGATCCGCGTGCACCACGTCGTTCCCCGCGAGAACGTCACGATCCTCGCACAGGTCAGCGCCGGCGCGTTCGGCACCGGCTGGGCCTTCTACGTCTCCAACCTCGCCGTCGCCGTCGTGCTCGCCCTCGCCGCCAACACGAGCTTCGGCGGGCTTCCGGTGCTCATGAGCCTGCTCGCGCGCGACAACCGGCTGCCGCACCTGTTCTACCTGCGCGCCGAGAAACCCGTATACCGGCATGGGATCGTCGCCCTCGCGCTCCTGGCGGCGCTGCTGCTGGTCGCGGTCGACGGCGAGACGAGCCGGCTGATCCCGCTGTTCACGATCGGCGTGTTCGTCGGTTTCACGATCAGCCAGACCGGCCTCGTCCGCCACTGGCATGCGCAGCGGCCGCACGGCTGGCAACTGCGCGCCGCCGTCAACGGCGCCGGCGCGATCATGACCGCCGTCGCGGTCGTCGTGTTCCTCACCACCAAGTTCCTCGCGGGCGCGTGGGTCGTGACGCTCGCGGTGCCGCTGCTGATGCTCCTGTTTGCGCGCACCGAGGGCTACTACGCGGAGGTCGCCCGCGAGCTCAAGCTCGACAGGACACCACCAATACCGTGCAAGTGCGAAAGCCTCGTGCTGATCCCCACGACCACCGTCAGCCTCCTCACCGAGCGCGCCGTCAGCGCGGCGCTCTCGCTCGGCGAGACCGTGATCGCGCTCGCCGTCGCGGGCGACGAGGAGGAGTGCGATCAAATCAAGCGCAACTGGGAAAGCTGGCGCTCGGGCGTGCCGATCGAGGTCCTCATCGACCCCCGCCGCTCACTCGTGAAAACCGTGCTTCGCTATCTGGAGTCGATCGACAAACGGAACGTGATCGTCACCGTCCTCATCCCCGAGGTCATCCCGCGCAAGCGCCGTCACGAGATCCTCCACAACCAGCGAGGCCTGCTGCTCGAGGCGGTGCTCAGGCAGCGCACCGACGTGGTGGTGGCGGCGCTGCCGTTTCACATTCACGACTGACCGCCGTCCGCCAGCGGACGTCCGCCGGCCCGCTGACGCCCATCCGCCGGCGCCCGCCCGCCCGCCCGCGCCTCGAGCGCGCAGGCGATCTGGTCCAGGCGCGACTCCCACGAGTGCGACTGCGCGGCGCGCGAGCGTTCGACGCGCAGGCTGTCGCTGTCGTTCTCGATCGCCTCCTGCAGGCGCGCCGCGAACTCCCCGGCAGTGGCAGCCTTGATCACCTCGGGCACGTCCGCGAGCGTTTCCAGCGGGGTGGAGACGACAGCCCGCCCCGCCGCGAGGTACTCGTAGGTCTTCATCGGGAACACGCTGCGCATCTCACCGTCGAGCAGGTAGGGGACGATCGTCGCGTCCGCGCCGCGCAGCACCGCCGGCAGCTGCTCATACGGGCGGTGACCGAGCAGGTGGATGTTCGGCACGTCCTTGAGCGAATCGACGTTCGTGCGCGGGTCCCCGGGCCCGATCGGCCCCACGAACACGAAGCTCCAGCTCGGGCGCAGCCGCGCGAGCGCGACCACCAGCGCGAGGTCGATCTTCGCCGCGAGGATCGCGCCCACGAACACGATTCGCGGCTCCGGCAGCCGCGCGAGCTCTACGTCGATCTGCCCCGGCTCGAGCGCCCGCGCGAACAGGCGCGTGTCCGCGACGTTCGGCGCGTACAGCACGTTGCCGCCCAGCGCGCGCATGCGCGAGAAGAGCTCAGGCGCGCTCGCCAGGATCACGTCCGCGCGCGGCGCGAAGCGCCGCTCGGCGGCGAGGAAGCTGTCCGCGTCGATGCCCGCCTTCGCGGGATAGTCGTCGTCCGTGTAGTAGAGGACCTGCGAGGTCTCCAGGCGGTCCAGCAGGACCTCCGCCTGCGGCACGAACGACCACAACAGCGGCCGGCGCAGCCCGACCTTGCGCACCCCCCAGGAGACGTAGCGCACGAGCAGCTCCGCGTTCACGGCCCGCACCGCGCGGTTGGTGTGCAGCGGGACGATCACCGGCGAGAGCACGTGCAGCCCGTCCACCTCGCGCAGCGGCGTGCGCAGACCGTGCCGCATGCGCCGGCCCATGCGGCGCACGTCGCGCGCGGCCAGCTGCGGGCGGCGCAGCCCGAGCGACTCGACGAACAGGATGCGGTTGCGCTCGGCGGCGCGCCGCAGCAGATGCTGCTGGTTGGTGAGCAGATCGGTGTGCCAGTCGGCCGCGCCGATGCACACGATGTCGAGGCCGCTGAGCGTCACCGCGGCTGGCAGCCTAGCGACGGCAAGCCACCTCCCCGAGGGCGAGGGCGCGCGTCGCCCAGTCGATCGTCCGCGGGTCGGTGCGGGCGTCGATGTGCTTCATCGAGCCCCGCAGGCCAGGCGGCGCTGCGCGCGTGAGCAGCCGGGCGCGTCCCCCGAACGCGATCACCGCGTCCATCGGGCGCAGCTGCCACTCCGCGTCGAGCGCCCGGATCACGCTCAGCGGTCCCGCCGAGTCGAGCCGGCG
>JASHYF010000393.1 GCA_030043235.1 Solirubrobacteraceae bacterium
CCGCGAGCACCTCGCGCAGCCACGCCTCCTCGGCGACCGCCACGCGATCGCCCCCGCGCGCCTGTCTGCCCACCCGCTCCAGGCGGCGTTCCACCTGCTCCAGGTCCGCCATCGCCAACTCCGTCTCTACCGTCTCCATATCTCTCATCGGGTCCACGCTGCCCTCGGGATGCACGACGCTCGCATCGGTGTGCACCCGCACCACGTGCGCGACCGCGTCCGTCTCGCGGATGTTCGCCAGGAAGCGGTTGCCCAGGCCCTCGCCTTTGTGGGCCCCCGCAACCAACCCGGCGATGTCGTGGAAGTCGATCGTGTCCCACACGATCTCCGACGCCCCCACCGTCCGCGCCACCTCCTCCAGGCGCGCGTCGCGCACCGGCACCACCGCCACGTTCGGCTCGATCGTCGTGAACGGGTAGTTCGCCGCTTCGGCCCCGGCCTTGGTGAGCGCGTTGAACAGCGACGACTTGCCCGCGTTGGGCATGCCCACGATGCCGATGCGCGTGCTCACCGCGCGCATCTTTCCAGGGATCCCGCCAGAGACACGCGCGTACCGTCCCAAGGGCGGCGTAGTTTCGAGCGACGGTGACGAAAATCGATCGCTTCACGTGGACAGTCCACGCGGAAGAGCGCCTGCCAGAACGTGGCCTGACGCGGGCACGCGTAGAGCGCGCCATTCAAACACTGCACCCGATCCGCGAGAGTAGCGAAGGATCGGCCGATTGGCGCGTGGACGCGGGAACCTTCGTGGTCGTCTACGACCATCCTGATGGTGAGGATGTCTGCGCCGCGCGGATCATCAGTGCGTGGATCAAGCGCGAGCGCAAGCGGCGTAGGCCGGAGGACTATCCTGGATGACAACCTTGTACGCCTATTACGACCCTGACGCCGATATCGCCTGGCTTCCCACCGGCCACTCCGACCGTGTCGTCAGCGAGGAGGTCGAGTGGGGTTTGGTCGATCACGACGCCGCCACCGATGAGGTCGTGGCCGTCGAGATTTGGGCCGCTAGCAAGCGCCTGCCGCCAGCCGTCCTCAATGTTCTTCCAAGACCCGGCAAGTCTCATGGCGTAGCGGCCTGAATCGGCCGCATGGATACGCGATCGCCACGCTGCCCGCGACCACGCTGCCCAGCAAGGCCCCCGCAAGCACGTCGGAGGGGTAGTGCACTCCCAGGTACAGCCGTGACAGCGACAGCCCGCAGGCCAGCGCGTACAGCGGTCCGGCCGGCAGCCCCAGGCGCCGCAACAGCGGCGCGGCCACGAACGACGTGGACGCGTGCGCGCTGGGGAAGCTCAGGCGCGTGGTTGTGCCCATGAGCGGCGGCAAGCCTGCCAGCGCGGGTCGCGGGCGGCGGACGAGCAGCTTGATGGTCGTGTTCAACGCGTAGGTGCCCGCGATCGTCCGCGTCACGCGACGCCAGCGGTCGCCTCGCTCGGGGTCGAGGACGGCGCCGGCGATGCCGATCGCCATCCACACGCCGCCATGCTCCCCAATGCGCGAGAACCGCGCCACCGCGCGCTCGGCACCGGGGCTGTGCCCACGCGTTCGCGCCACGCGCAGCAGCCGCTCATCGAGATTCACGTGATGTGATGACACGGAGTGAGGGCGGTCGATGGTCAAGCGAGGCAAGGACGCAGTGAGCGAAGCGTGCTCAGCACACGAGCGATCGAGGACGCAGCATTGCGCCGGCCAGCGGCCGCCCTAGCCAAATCCCACGTGCGACTCGTCCTTGTCGGCGCTCACGAACACGACTTGGCTGAGGTCCACGCGCACGGGTCCGTCCTCGCCTTCCACGTCATGCCAGCCGCTGCCGCCGACGAGCGCCTGATTGAGCTCGTTCAGCTGCTCGTCGCTCACGCGCAGCGCGAGCACGGGGCCGCCCTTGAAGCCGATGCTTATGCGTCTCGAGCCCACGGGCATCAGCGGGGCTCCGCCGCCGGCTGCACGATCTCGGTGAGCACGCCGCCGGTCGCGCGCGGGTGCACGAACGCGACGCGCGAGCCGCGGATGCCGGGTCGCGGCTGCTCGTCGATCAGCCGTATGCCGGCCTGCTTGAGCGCGCGCAGAGCGCTGTCGATGTCGGACACCTGATAGGCCACGTGGTGCAGTCCCGGCCCCTGCTTGGCGAGGAACTTGCCCACCGGCGTGTCCGCGCCGAGTGGCGCGAGCAGCTCGACGTGGTTCTCGCCGACGTCCAGCAGCACGGCCTCCACGCCCTGCTGCTCGACGACCTCGCGGTGCGCGACCTCGAGCTCGAGCCTGTCGCGGTACAGCTCGAGCGCGGGCTCGATCTCCTCGACGGCCACGCCGATGTGATCGATGCGGCTGAACACGCGCGGCAGTCTACAGCCGTTGCGGCTCGCCCTCTTCGGGGTCCCGCGGCCGCGGGATCGCCCTCGGGCCGGAAGGCGGCTCGTGCCGCTCGCCCTCCGGGGACAATGCGGCCGCGGCCACCACGCGCAGGCCCGATCCCGGCGCGCGCTCCATGCGCGGCACGCCGTCCATGATCCGCTCGATCGCCTCGCGATCCAGCACCTCGTGCTCGAGCAGCTCTCTGGCGAGCGCATCCAGGTGGCTGCGGTGGGCGACGATCAGCTTCTGCGCCGCGCGCCTGGCCTCGTCGATCAGATCCTGGCGCTCCTCGTCGCGCAACCGCAAGGTGCGCTCGGACAGGCGCACGTTGCCGTCCGGCGAGCGCCCCACGCCGGCGGTGCCCATCGCGTAGTCGTGCACCATCGCGTGCGAGATGTCGGCGACGCGCTTGAGATCGTCGGAGGCGCCGGTGGTGATCGCGCCGAACACGACCTGCTCGGCCACGCGTCCGCCCATCAGCACCGTCATGTAGTCGAGCAGCTCCTCGCGCGTCTTCAGATAGCGGTCCTCGTCGGGCAGGTTCAAGGTGAAGCCGAGCGCGCGCCCGCGCGGCACGATCGAGATCTTGTGGACTCGATCGACCGAGGGCAAGAGCTCGCCACAGAGCGCATGCCCGGCCTCGTGGTAGGCGACCACGCGCTTCTCGTGAGCACCCAGCACTCGTTTGGACTGCACGCCGGCGATCACGCGCTCGAGCGCCGAGTCGAAGTCGGCCATCGAGATCTTCTTCGCGCCGCGCCTGGCGGCGAAGATCGCCGCCTCGTTGCAGATGTTCGCGAGGTCCGCGCCCGCCAGCCCGCTCGTCTGCTGAGCCACTAGCGACAGGTCCACGTCCTGCAGGGGCTTCTCGCGCGTGTGCACTTCGAGGATGCCGATGCGACCGTTGACGTCGGGGGGCACCACGAACACCTGCCGGTCGAAGCGCCCTGGGCGCAGGAGCGCGGGGTCGAGCTTCTCGAGCAGGTTCGACGCGGCGATCACCACCACCCGCCCGCTCGTGGAGAACCCATCCATCTCCACCAGCAGCTGGTTGAGCGTCTGGTCCTTCTCGCCGGAGATGTCCATGCCGCGGTGGCCGCCGACGGCGTCGAGCTCGTCGATGAAGATGATCGCCGGTTCGTGCTTGCGCGCCACCGCGAACAGGCGGCGGATGCGCGCAGCGCCGAGACCGGCGAACATCTCCACGAACGACGCTGCCGATTGCGCGAAGAACTGCGCGCCCGACTCGTTGGCCACAGCCTTCGCCAGCAGCGTCTTGCCCGTCCCCGGCGGTCCGTGCAGCAGTATCCCCTTGGGGACCTTCGCGCCGAGCGCGCGGAAGGACCTGGGGTCGCGCAGGAACTCGACGATCTCCTGCAGCTCGCCCTTCGCGTCGTCCACGCCGGCGATGTCCTTGAACGTCACCGACTGGCCGGACGCGGGCTTGATGCGCTGCGGCTTGACCCGCGGCATCACCTTCAGCATCCGCCAGAAGAAGAACACGAGCGCGACGACGAACACGATCCCGAACAGCGGCTCCCAGTCGGCCGCGAACGTCTGGACTTCCTGCGTGAACGAAGGACCGGGCACCACCGGCTGATGCACGATGCTGGCTGCGTTCGCCGTTCGCGCAGGGTGCGCGCCCGCACGGACGGCGCTCGCGCTTCGTGCAGCGTGCACGCCCGCGCGGGCCGCCGGCGCCGCGGGGGCGTGGGCGCGTGTGATCTGGGTGGACGTGGCCTGCGTCGAGGTCGTGCGCGCCGCTGGAAGCACCGCCGGATACGCTTCCGCGCCCGGCGAGCCGGCGGCAGCCAGGGGAGCGCTCATCTGTCCTTCATCCCCCGCGAATCCACCATCCATGGCATTGCGCCCATTATGCGGGTTCTTGGGACCGTTGTCGAGTCCTGCAAGTCGCAGGGCAACCTCTACCTCCATCGCGCGATCTGTCGCGAGGCGTGGCGGTCCGGAGCGCAGCTGGGACGCGACGGGTCAGCCGAGCAGGCGCACCGCCAGGTCCGTGTAGAGCTCGGTGGCGAACGCGAGATCGCGCACGTCGATGCGCTCGTCCGCGCCGTGGATCAGCGGCGTGCTCGCGAGCATCGATTGATGCCGTTGGGGGAAGAAGCCGTAGGCGACGCACTCGGGGAACGCGAGGCGGAAGTGGCGGGAATCGGTGAAGCCGGGGAGCACCACCGGCACGACGCGCGCGCCGGGGTCGCGCTCGGCGATCCACTGCCGCAGCGCGTCCATCAGCGGCGAGTGCAGCGGCGAGCGGTTGCCGACGACGCGCTCCGTGAACTCGATCTGCCAGGGCCACGGCGGCGGCGAGCCGAGGACCTCCGCCAGGCCTTCGCGCACCTCCTGCTCGCCCAGGCCGGGGGGCACGCGGCAATCGACCTTCAGCTCGGCGCGGCTCGGTATCACGTTGATCTTCTCCGAGGCGGAG
Source organism: Solirubrobacteraceae bacterium (assembly GCA_030043235.1). GTDB lineage: Bacteria > Actinomycetota > Thermoleophilia > Solirubrobacterales > Solirubrobacteraceae > Palsa-744. The sequence goes on from JASHYF010000393.1 coordinate 4,802, forward strand.
ATCCGCGTGGGCGTGAACGTCACGCCGAGCATCGGCTCGAACATCGTCGCCAGGCGCGGGTCGGCGGCCCGCAGGCGCGCGATCGAGCCGCGTGGATCGCCGGGGTCCTCGCCGATCTCGCGCAGGAAGGCGAGCGGCTCGGGCGTCGGGCGATAGGAGGGCTGGCGCGCGGCAAAGCGCTCCAGCACGGGGCCCATCTTCAGCAGCGCGTTCTCGCCCATGCCCGGCATCGACGCGTGGCCGGCGACGCCGCCGGTGGTGAGGGCGAAGCGGAACACGCCCTTCTCCGCGCAGCACACGCCGTAGCAGCGCCGGGCGGGCGCGTCGTCATCGAAGGTGGGGCCTCCATACTCGAACACCGCGCCGCCGCCCTCGTTGACGAGCAGGTCGCAGCGCACCTTATCGGGGTGGTTCTTGGTGATCCATTCCGCCCCCAGCTCGCCGCCGGTCTCCTCGTCGACGACCGTCACGACCAGCAGCTCGCCGCGCGCGGGGCGCCAGCCCGAGCGAGCGAGCGCGGCGGCGGCGGCGGCCTCGGCGGCGACCTGCGACTTCATGTCGAGCGCGCCCCTGCCCCACAGGAAGCCGTCCGCGATATCCCCGGACCACGGGTCGTGCGTCCACTCCGCGGGATTGGCGAGCACGGTGTCCACGTGGCCGAGGTAGCACAGCGTGGGACCGGCCTGCCGCGCTCGCAGCCGCGCCACGAGGTTGGGTCGCCCAGGCTCGGCGCCGAGCAGCTCGCACTCGAAGCCCGCCTGACTCAGGTGCTCCGCGAGGTA
>JASHYF010000005.1 GCA_030043235.1 Solirubrobacteraceae bacterium
GCCGCCGGCTTCGCCGCGCGCGTGGCCGATCAGGAGGAGCGGCTGCTGTCGCCGCTGGCCGCTCGCTCCTACCCGGCGCTGCGCGCGCGCGAGGAGCGGGACTGCTCGCTGCGCACGCCCTTCCAGCGCGACCGCGACCGGATCGTGCACTGCAAGGCGTTTCGCCGGCTCACGCACAAGACGCAGGTGTTCGTGGCTCCGCGCGGCGACCACTACCGCACGCGGCTCACGCACACGCTGGAGGTGACCACGATCTCGCGCACGGTCGCGCGCGCGCTGCGCCTGAACGAGGACCTCGTGGAGGCGATCGGCCTCGGCCACGACCTCGGCCACCCGCCGTTCGGCCACATCGGCGAGGAGGTCCTGGACGCGTGCTCGAAAGCGCGCTTCGGGCGCGACTTCCGCCACTACGAGCACTCGCTGCGGATCGTCGAGCAACTGGAACCGGCGCCGAGGAGCGACGGCCGGCCGGCGGGCGCGGGGCTGAACCTCACGGAGCAGGTGCGCGACGGCATCGCCCGCCACTCCAGCCGCGCGCCGCTGCCGCGCACGCTGGAGGGCCGCATCGTGCGGGTGATCGACCGCGTGGCGTACATCAACCACGACATCGACGACGCCGTGCGCGCGGGGCTGCTCAGCGAGAGCGAGCTGCCGCGCGAGCCGATCGCGGTGCTCGGCGCGAGCGGCTCGGCGCGCATCGATGCGCTGGTGCACGACATGGTCGAGCACTCCGAGCGCGCGGGGGACATCGTGCAGGGGCCGCTCGCGGGGCCGGCGATGAGCGAGCTGCGCGAGTTCATGTTCGAGCGCGTGTACCTCGGCCCGGCGGTGCGCGCGGAGCACGCGCGCATCGCCGAGGTCGTGCGCGGGCTGTTCGAGCACTACGTCGAGCACCCGGAGCTGCTGCCGCCGGCTCCCGGCGCGATCGCGCGCGAGACGGCGTCGCCGAGTCCCCGCGGCGCCGCACGCGAGACGGGCGCCCGTATCGCGGATAACGAGCGCGAGCTCGCGCAGCGCGTGACCGACTACCTGGCGGGCATGACCGACCGCTACTGCATCGGCGCGTACACCGAGCTCCAGGTGCCGCACCCCCTTCGGGAGCACGGGGCGGGCGGGCAGGCAGACATGGGCACCCCCCATTCCGGGGGGCAGGCAGGCAGGCAGGCGTTCGCGCGCTAGCGTGCCGGGCGTGGCGCTGTACACGAAGGAGTCGAGAGACCGCGTGCGCGACGCGGTCGACTTCCTCGAGCTCGTGTCCGCGCGCACGGAGCTGCGCCGGGCGGGCCCGGCTCGCTACGAGGGCCTGTGCCCGTTCCACGACGAGCGCACGCCGTCCTTCGGGATCGACCCGCTGCAGAAGGTGTACTACTGCTTCGGCTGCCAGGCCTCCGGCGACGTGTTCACGTTCGTGCAGGACACCGAGGGCGTGGACTTCAAGGGCGCGCTCGAGCTGCTCGCCGAACGCTACGGCGTGGAGCTCCAGCGCGAACAGGAGGACCCGCGCGCGCAAGAGCGCCGCAGGCGCAGGGAGCGGCTGCTCGAGCTGCTCGACCGCACCGCCGGCTACTACCAGCGCTACCTGTGGGAGTCCAGCGAGGCCGCCCGCGCGCGCGAGTACCTGGAGGGCCGCGGCCTGGGGGAGGAGATCCTGCGCGAGTTCCGCGTGGGCTACGCGCCGAGCGCATGGGACCGCGTGCTCGGCGCCTCGCGCCGCGGCGGGTTCTCCGAGCAGGAGCTCTACGCCACCGGCCTCGCGCAGCGCTCCAAGGAGAACGGCCGCCCGTACGACCGCTTCCGCTCGCGCATCATGTTCCCGCTCGCCGACGTGCGCGGGCGCGTGCTCGGCTTCGGCGCGCGCGCGATGCGCGAGGAGCAGCGCCCGAAGTACCTCAACACCTCCGACAACGACGTCTACCACAAGGGCCTGCACCTGTACGGTGGGGACCTCGCGCGGGCGCACGCCACGCGCGCGGGCGAGGCGATCGTGTGCGAGGGCTACACCGACACGATCGCGCTGCACCAGGCCGGCATGCGCAACGCGGTGGGCCTGATGGGCACCGCGCTCACCGGCGAGCAGGTGGGCGAGCTCGCGCGCATGGTGCACACGGTGCTGCTCGCGCTCGACGCCGACAGCTCCGGGCAGGAGGCGATGCTGCGCGCCTCCAGCCTCGCCGCCAGGCGCAGGCTGGAGCTGCGCGTGGTGCCGCTGCCCGCGGGCAAGGACCCCGCGGAGCTGATCCAGCGCGAGGGTCCGGAGGCGATGCGCGCCGCGGTCGCGCGCTCGGTCCCGTTCGTGCGCTTCCGCGTCGAGCACGTGCTCGCCGAGGGCGACGACTCGAGCCCGGAGGGCCGCGACCGCATGATCGAGGAGCTGCGCCCGGTGTTCGCCACGCTGCCCCCGAGCGCCATGCGCATGGAGCTCACGCGCATCGTGTCCGAGCGGCTCGCGCTGCCCGAGAGCGTCGCCGGGCAGATGCTCGCCGCGGTCGGCGGCGCAGGCAGAGCTTCGACTGGCGGGGCGCGTCGCGCGAACGGGGCTGGCGCCCGACCCGATCGCCCCCCGGCTGCCGGGACACGCGCGTCGGACGCCGCCCACACTCTGTCCGGGCGGGAGGAGTCCGAGCGGGCGTTCCTCGCGCTGTGCATCGCCTCGCCGGCGGAGGGGACGGCGGCGCTGGAGAACTTGGATGTGGATGAGCACTTCTCCAGCGAGCTGCTGCGCCGCGCTGTCAGGCGCCTGCGTGAGGTCGGGCTGGCCGAGCCGATGGCCGGCGAGGACGGCGATGAGGAGCTCAAGCGCCTGCTGGCGGAGCTGGTGGTGAAAGCCGGCCGGGAGACGTCCAGGCCGACGATGCTGGAGGCTCAGCGGCTGCAGCTCGAGCTGGCCTACATCGACCGTCAGATCCAGCGTGCGCGTACGCGCGAGAGCGGCGACGTGAGCGCGCTGGCGGGCCGCCGCGCGCAGGTCAAGCGCGAGTTCGACCGCGCGTACGGGCGGGTGCTGGAAGAGACGGGGGACAGGCCGGGCTGAGGGTCGTAGAAGTCACGCAGTTGGCACAGCACTGGCACACAAACGAACGAATGTTCGTGCGTCCCGTCCCATGCGCTGACGACAATGAGATGCATGGACCGGGCGTCGTTGCAGCAGTTGCTGGCCCAAGGATTGTCGCTCGCTGAGATCGGCAGGAGGTTCGACCTGCACGAAGCGACGGTCGGCTAGGGGCCGCGGCTACTATCGGTGCAAGAGATGTCGCCAAGATCGCGTTGCTCAGCGCAGGCGGAAGATGAAGCTCATTCTCGTGGCGGAGGCGGGGGGTCGGTGCGCGCTGTGCGGGTATGACCGCTGTGTGTCGGCGCTGCACTTCCATCATCTCGATCCAAGCAGCAAGCGCTTCCATCTCAGCATGCAGGGAGCGACGCGCGCACTGGCGGCCGCGCGGGCCGAGATGGCGAAGTGTGTGCTGCTGTGCGCGAACTGTCATGCGGAGGTCGAGGCGGGTCTCGCAACGCTGCCCCCGCCGGACACAACTCGCTGCAGCGTCGCCTAGAATCTTGCAGACGATCCGGGGCAGCTCGACTGGCCGAGCGCTCGACTGTTAATCGAGAGGTTGTGGGTTCGAGCCCCACCCCCGGAGTGAACGCTGTGACAACGGCTCTACGCCGTTGCGGAGCGGGCCAGTACGGAACATGGAGGCGACGGCCTCGGTCAGCGTGGCGCTGATGGAGAGCCGGTCGCCGGCCCTGTCGTAGACGACGCGAAGGTCGTCGAACAGGGATGCCGGGGGGCCTCTCGACGCTAGGCCTCGACGGCTTCCGGGGTCGGGCTGGGCGCGGGAGTGCTCGTGAAGTTGCGGACGGCCGGCATCGCGAGCACGGCGAGTGTGAGGAGGACGACGAGGGCGGCCGCTGAGTAAAGGGTCGTGGAGATGCCGATGGCGACCGCTATCGGGCCGGCTAGGACCAGGCCGATCGGTTTGAGCGCGTAGGTGCCGAGGTGATCCCAGGAGCTCACGCGTGACAGCTCGCCCGCCGGGACCTCGCGCTGCACGGCTGTGAACCAGAAGACGTTGAAGAGTGTCCCGGCTAGGCCGGAGAGGAGAGCGAATCCGATGATCGGCGCAAGTGGGCCGCCGTGTCCGAGCAGCAGAAGCATTGCGGGCTCGCCCATGAGGCAAAGCAGGAAGCCGCAGCGGATCGGATAGCGCGGGCGCCATCGCAGTCCGACGGCGCCACCGATCATCGCGCCGACGCCCGAGGTCGTCAGGATCGCGGCCCAGGCGCCCGCGCCTCCGAGGTGGACTTTGGCGACCTCGGGTCCCAACACGATCAGCGGGGCCGTGACCATTGTCATGATGAGCGTGAGAGACGCGACGCTTGTCCATAGCCACGTACGTGAGCGAAATGCTTGCCAGCCCTCGCGCAATTCTGCGATCGTCCGGCGTCGGCGCGGCAGGGCGATCGGTGCCAGTCGCATCATTCCCAGCGACGTGGCGCTGACGAGGAACGCCGCCGCGTCGGCCGCGAGCCCCCATCCCGCGCCGGCGGTGACGACGAACACGCCGCCGAGCGCGGGTCCGATGACTTCTGCGAGGTTTTCGCTGATCCCCATCAGCGCGTTGGCCTGTTGGACGTGATCGGCCGCAACGGTCTGAGGGACGAGTCCGGTGGAGGCGGGGCCGAAGAACGCTCTCGCCGCGCCGTAGACGGCTTGCAGGCTCGCCAGCTCCCACACGTGGGCGGTGCCGGCCAACAGCAACGCCGCGCTGGCTCCCTGGACCCCGGTTCTGATGAGATCGGAGTAGAGCATCACCGACTGGCGCGAGAGGCGATCCGACCACACCCCGCCGGCTAGAACCAGCAGCACCAGCGGCAAGCTCTGGGCCGCCAGGACTAGACCCAGATCCTTGACCGAGCCGGTCAGGTCCAGCACCGCGAACGCCAACGCCACGGGGGCGATGCCGTCTCCGATCGAGGAGACGCCCTGGCCGACGAACAGCAGGCGAAACGACCGGTGGCTCAGTGCCTCGCTGCGCATCGAATGGAGCTATGGCTGCTCCACGAGCCGCG
>JASHYF010000394.1 GCA_030043235.1 Solirubrobacteraceae bacterium
GTGCGCATGCGGGGCCCCGCCACGGTAGCCGTCGTGTGGGTACCTGTTAGGTGGCCGGCGGCCGAACGCATCGAGCTGTTCGCCAACCGCGTCTTCGCCTTGCTCGCCGAGGCTGGATCGGCTTCTGGCGCGGGCGGGATGATCGTGCTGACGAACATCGACGCGGCCGCGGCTCGCCGGGCCCTAACCTTGCGCTCGGCGGTGGGCAAGCGCGTCACGCTGCTCTGTCCCGTAGAGCTGAGCGACTGCCTCGACAGGCGCGCATGGCTGCGAGCCGCGATGCCTTCAGTGCTGGGGCTGCGCGATCTCACGCCGCTGCTCGATGCTGATGTGGCCGGGCGCTCGTCGTTGAACATCGATGCGGCGCATGAGCTGGCACGCGTGTTCGTGGCGACCCGGGCGTACGCGCGCGCCCGTGAGGTGCTCGCCCGTCACGGCTTCCTGGTGCTGACGGGCCCGCCCGAGATGGGTAAGACGGCGATCGCTCGGATGATCGCATTGGCCGCGCTCACAGACGGCTGGGAGGCGCACGAGTGCACGCGACCCGAACAGGTGTGGCGGTCGTTCGAGCGGCAGCGGCGGCAGGTGTTCGTCGCCGACGACGCGTTCGGCTCGACCGAGTACATGCCCGAGGCGGCTGAGGTGTGGGCGCGGGAGCTTGGCCGTATGCTCGGCGCGCTCGATGGAGGGCACTGGCTGATCTGGACCTCGCGGCCGGCGCCGCTGCGCGCTGGGCTCGCTCGCGTACGGCGAGAGCGTGGCTCCGAGCGTTTCCCGGCGCCCGCCGAGGTGCTGGTCGATGCCAGCGAGCTGGACCTCGCCGAGAAGACGTTGATCCTGTTTCGTCACGCCAAGGAGCACGGCGAGGGAACGCAGGCAGTACGTGCGGCTGGACTCTCTGTCGTCGAGCACCCTCACTTCACGCCCGAGCGGATCAGACGCTTCATCTCTGACCGTCTACCCACGCTCTCAACGCTCCCGGACCGGGAGTCGCTGCTGGCGGCTGTCGAGATCGAGCCGGTGGGACCAGGAGAGGCGGGCGCTGCCGGTGTTCCTGCTCGAAGCATGGCTCGAGCTCAACAGCGCGATGCCTCAAGCCCTCGACCCCCCAAAGCTCGTGCCCACGTGGGTCGAGCTTCACCCCGGCGTCCTCGATCGCGACAGCGGGACCGGAGGGCTCCTCCGAGCCGACGAATGGCTCGCGCTCGCCGAGACGATCGCCGCCTACGCACCGGCGAGCCTGTCGGCGCTCGGCTTCCCCGGCCAAGAGTCGACCGTGCTCCAGGTCCTGATCGACTCCACCGTGGCGGCGAGCGGGACCGTCGGCGAGAGCCGCGATCTCGCCGAGCGTGTGCTGCGGCGCATCCACAGGCTCACACCGCAGCACGCCTATGAGTCGAGCGTCAGCGCAGCCGTCCAGCGCCTACGGATGGAGAACGAAGAGCCCGGGGGATGGTGGATTCCCGAAGACATTCCCGCACCACCCACCTTCGAGCTGTTGTCTGCGGGCGCGGGCGACTTCGCCCGCAGCGACATCAACCGCGTCCTTGCCGATCTTGGCGTCGACAGCACAGATCCTTTAATTCGTCTGCCCCCTCGGTCGGGCAAAGAACCACGCCCATATCGGTAGGACCGCGCCCTCCCGCCTCAGCGCGCGCTTCTACGAATAGTTCCTCACGATGGCCGCGGCTGGCCGCCAGGCGCCAGCGAGCCGGTGGCCGTGAGCGGGATCAGCCGGTGTACCGGTATGCCAGTGGGCGCGAAAGGGAGATGCTGTTCGAGCGCTTCGGAGCGAGAAACAGTTCAGGGTTTCTGGCACGTCCAGGGCCCGTGCGCGACGAAACGGGCCGGCGTCCTCGGGGATCTGCATGAGGACACAGATCTCGCCCGGCATCTGGCAGGGGCCGCTCGCGGAATTGCGGTCTTCCACGATCTATATGTGGCACGAGGCCTGGATGTCGTCGCGGGGTTCGCGACATACTGTGCCCGTGTGAACGGTGCGATTCGTCCGTTGGCCCGAGGCTCGGTGTGAGGGCAGGAATGCGTGTAGCGATTTGCGGTGGCGGGGTGGCTGCGCTGGAGGCTCTGCTGGCGCTCCACGAGCGTCTTCCAATGCACATCGACCTGATCGCGCCCAATCGCAAGTTCGTCTACCAGCCGATGGCCGTCGCTGAGCCGTTTGGTCTCGCCCGGACCCAACTCTTCGAGATCGGCGACATCGCGCAGGAGCTCGGAGCCGAGCTGCACGTCGGCTCGCTCGAGCGTGTGGACAGCGCGAACCGCTGCGTCGTGCTTGCTGGCGGCACGAGCCTGCCGTACGACGCGGCGATCGTCGCGGTTGGAGCCCGCCGCAATACATGGCTGGCAGGCGCGATGTCCTTCGGCGGCGCCGACGATGCCGGTGCGTTCGCCGAGTTGCTCGTACGTATGGAAGGTGGTGTCGTCTCTCAACTGGCGTTCGCCGCGCCCCCGGGAGTGAGCTGGACGCTGCCGCTGTATGAGCTGGCGTTGCTAACTGCCTCCCGGGTCGCCGAGCGAGGCGTCGCGGGTGTGCAGCTGACGATCCTCACGCCCGAGACGAACCCGCTGGCGAGCTTCGGCACCACGGCGAGCGCGATGCTGCGCAGCCAGCTCTCCGACCGCGGGATCCGCCTGCGCGCCAACGCGACCGTGGAGAAGCTCGTCGGCACCCGCCTGGAGCTGAGCACGGGCGAGGCGATGGACGTCGAGGAGGTGGTGGCCCTGCCACGGCTCGAGGGGCCAGGCATCCAGGGGCTGCCCGCCGACGCCGAAGGGTTCATCCCCATCGACGATCGCTGCCAGGTGCTCGGACTCGAGGACGTCTACGCCGCCGGGGACGCGACCGCCTTCCCGGTCAAGCAGGGAGGCATCGCCACCCAGCAGGCTGACGTGGCCGCCGAGTCGATCGCCGCGCGCCTGGGCGCTCTTTCGCAGCCGTCGGTCTTCGAACCGATGCTCAGGGGAATGCTGCTGACAGGGGTCGCGCCTGTGTACCTGCGCGCCGGCGTCGACGCCACGGCCGCGCACGGCGATGTCGCACCCAATCCGCTGTGGATGCCCCCCACCAAGATCGCCGGCCTCTATCTAGGGCCGTATCTCGCTCGCGGGCCGTATCTCGCTCGCGGCAGCGCCGTCGTGGACCGGCCCTCGCTCGAGGACCGCCCGGCATCGCGCGACCCCGAGGCGCTGCAGGCCGCCCACCGCGAGGCCCGCGAGTTGGCGCTCGACTTCGCCGAGGCCGACGCCCGTAGCGGCGACTTCCGCTCAGCCCTAAGCTGGCTCGAGGTCATCGAACAGTTCGACGGCGCGCTACCCGCCGGCTATCTCGCAAAGCGCGACGCCTGGCAAACGCACGCCGGCGATTGAGAACGCCAACAGCCCGCGAACCTCACCGGGTGGAGGGTGCCGGCATGCGGTCGCGGCATTGTGGATGCAAGATGTCTACCGGCCGTGTGCACACACTCTGCCCACCCGGGGCTCTAGCGCGGACCCGGAAAGTCGCGCTAGTCGACGCTGAAGCGCTGAACCCAGAGGCCGTCGACGAGCTGCGTGATCTGGCGCGCGCCCTCGGCACCGAGCAACTCCTCGGCTTCGCGTTGTGCCCGAGCCCAGGCGGGCAGGACCTCC
>JASHYF010000395.1 GCA_030043235.1 Solirubrobacteraceae bacterium
CGCGCACCGAGCCGGCCGCGCGCTCCGACGCCGGCCCGTCGGCGGCGGGCTCACACGCGGCGCGCGCGCTGAGGGTGGCCGTGCTGGCGGGCGGGCGCTCGGCCGAGCACGACGTGTCGCTGTCCTCTGCGGCGGCCGTGCGCGAAGGGCTGATCGAGGCCGGGCACGAGGTCATATGGGTGGAGATCGGCCGCGACGGCGCGTGGCGGCAGGACGGGCGAACGCTGAGCGTGACGCCGGGGGCGGGGTTGCTGGGCGTGGACGTGGCCTTCCCGGTGCTGCATGGCCCGTTCGGCGAGGACGGCACGGTGCAGGGCGTGCTCGAGACACTGGGCGTGGCGTACGTGGGGGCCGGTGTGGCGGCGTCGGCGCTGTGCCTCGACAAGGTCCTGTTCAAGGACGTGATGGCGGCGCTGGGTGTTCCCCAGGTCGCATACGCGGGAGTGCGCGCCGAGCGCTACGCACGCTCGCGCGAGGAGGTCCTCGAGGAGCTCGCGCAGTTGGGCGTGCCGGTGTTCGTCAAGCCCGCGCATCTCGGCTCCTCGGTGGGGATCGTGAAGGTCGGCGCGGCGCAGGAGCTCGCGGCGGCGCTCGAGCAGGCGTTCACCTACGACGGCCTGGCGATCGTCGAGGCGGCGGCCGGCGGGGTGGAGGTCGAGTGCGGTGTGCTCGGCGGCGAGGAGCCGTTCGTGTCCGAGCCCGGGCGGATCGTTTATCCGGGTGAGTTCTACGACTTCGGCGCGAAGTACTCGCCCGGCGGCATGGAGCTCGAGATCCCCGCGCGCATCCCCGCGCGCGCGAGCGCGCTGGTGAAGCGCCTGGCCGCGAGCGCGTTCGCGGCGACCGGCTGTGAGGGCCTCGCGCGCGCGGACTTCTTCGTGGACGGCGAGCGCGTGCTGCTCAACGAGCTGAACACGATGCCGGGCTTCACGCCGACGAGCGTGTACGCGAAGCTGCTGGGGGCCTGCGGCTTCCCCTATGCGCGACTGCTCGATCACCTGTGCCGGCTGGCGCTCGAGCGTCACGAGCGCCGGCGCTCCTACGTCACTTGAACAGGGTGAGCTCGTTGATGCTCGCCGACTCCATTCCCGGCGGCAGCGTGGTGAGCCACACGAGGTAGTAGCGGTGGGCGCGCCCGCCGAGCGCCAGCGGGATGCGTTCGCCGTCGTGGACGTACGCGCTCCGCCCCACGGGACCCTGCCAGCCGCGCGCGGACAGCGGCGTGGGGTTGCCGTAGGCGATTTCTTCTTCGACGTGGTCGGCTACATAGACCTGCACGGCGAAGCCGGGCGTGAGCGTCTGGATTTCGAGCGCCTTGGCGAGCAGCGTGGGGGCAGCGTCGAGGTAGACGCCCGTGCCGACGCCACCGGGCTTCTTGAGCGTGCCGTCGAAGTATTCCTCGGTGCTCCACGAGGTGCTGGGGTCGCCGTCGACGAGGTTGTCGATCTGGTCGCGGTTTTCGGGCCCGGTGCCGAAGGGGTTGTAATCGTGGGCGGCGTTCGCGGCCAGCTGTACGGGTTCGAGCCCGGGACGGGCGACGACGCCGGGCGTGAGGCCTGCGCCGCGATGCGTGTGCCGCGCGGCCGCGACGAGCACGACGGCGACGATCGCGGGGACCAGCAGCGCAAGCACGAGCGCCCAGCGCGCGGGGTGGCGCATGCGCCACGGAAGCCGCCTGCGCATGGGTCCGGGCAGCGTGCGCAGCACGCTCGTCACCTCGCCTGTGGCCTGCCCCGTGCGCGAGGCCTCGACGGCGAGCACATCCTCGAGGTCGGCGGCCATGCTGGCGGCGTCCGGGTAGCGGCGCTGAAGATCCTTGGCGAGCGCGCGGTCGAGGACAGCGGCCGTGGCGGCGGACAGTTCCGGGCGCAGCTGCTGCACGTCTGGGACGTCCTCGCGCACGTGCTTCATGGCTACGGCCACGGGCGATGAGCCGTGGAACGGGACCTCGCCGGTGAGCATCTCGAACAGCACCACGCCCAGCGAGTAGAGGTCCGACTGGCCCGTCACGGGGTGCCCGAGGGCCTGCTCGGGCGAGACGTAGTCGGTGGTGCCGAGCACGCGCCCGGCCATCGTCAGCCCTTCCTCGGTGAGGCTGCGCGCGATCCCGAAGTCGGTGATCTTGACGGCGCCTTCGTCGCTGATGAGCACGTTGTGCGGCTTCACGTCACGGTGCACGATGTGGTGCTCGTGGGCCGCGCCGAGCGCGCGCGCGAGCTCGAGCGCATAGGCGATCGCCTGCGGGATCTCGAGCGGTCCTTCGCGGCGGATGAGCTCCTTGAGCGTCTCGCCGTCGACGTACTCGAAGACGATGTACGGCGAGCCCGCCGCGCCGTTCGCGTCCGCGGGCTCCTCGCCGGCGTCGATCACGGTGACCACGTACGGGTGGCTGAGCTGCGCGACCGCGCGCGCCTCGCGCCGGAAGCGCTCGAGCTGGTCGGCGTCGGCGGCGATCTCGCGGTGCATGAGCTTGATCGCGACGGTGCGCTCGAGCACCGTGTCGAAGGCGCGGTACACGATCGACATGCCCCCCCGCCCGATCTCGACGTCGAGCCGGTAGCGCCCGCCGATGAGGGTCCCGAGTGCGGCCATCGTCACCTATTGTGCGCGCGAGAGCCTGCGCACGCGCGAGATGACGAGCGCGGCCAGCGCACAGCGGTAGAGCGCGCACGGCAGCAGCACGCTGCCCCGGCGCAGCGGGCGCTCGAGCAGCGAGGCGCTCACGAGGGTGGAGACGAATGCGCTGGCGGCGCCCACGGCGAGCTCCATGCGCTGCTCGCGGGCCAATCCCTCGCGGCGCAGGCGCGCGGCCTTGAGCGCGCCCGCCCCGAACAGCAGCGGCAAGCCCGCATGCCAGGAGAGCGCCTGGGCGGCGTCGCGCCGGAAACCGCGCGCCCGCGCGACCGCGAGCGTGGCGCCGTTGCGCGACACCCCCGGGATCAGCGCGGATGCCTGGGCGAGTCCCAGCGCAAGTCCGTCGCGTGCGTGCGCGTCTTGCATCGTGCGCCCAGCCCGTCCGGCCGTGCGTCCCTCTTCAGCCGTTTGCCCAGCCCGTCCGCGCCCGGCGCCGCATCGCTCGGCGC
>JASHYF010000001.1 GCA_030043235.1 Solirubrobacteraceae bacterium
ACCGTGGCCGCGCCCGCCGCGCCCGCGCCGCTCGTGCGGCGCTGCACCTCGTGGCGGATGTCCTTCATCGGCTCTGCCGAGCGCACGAGCGGGACCACGTCGAAGTTGTTGACAGGCGGGGGCGAGCTGGTGAACCACTCGAGCGTGTTCGCCTTCCACGGGTCCGGGCCCGCCACGACCCCGGCTTTGAGGCTGCGCCACACGTTGACGACCGTCGCCAGCACGCCGGCGGCGAGGATGAACGAGCCAACCGTCGAGATCTGGTTGTACAGCACCAGATGCCCCACGTTGTCGTACGCATAGATGCGCCGCGGCATGCCTTCGAGGCCCATCGCGTGCTGGATCAGGAAGGTGATCAGGATGCCAAAGAACATCAGCCAGAAGCTCAGCTTCCCCAGCCCTTCGCTCAGCATGCGCCCGGTCATCTTCGGGAACCAGTAGTAGATGGCCCCGAAGATCGGCAGCACGGCGCCGCCCAGCAGGACGAAGTGCAGATGCGCCACCACGAAGTACGTTTCGTTGACCTGCCAGTCGATGGGGAAGGTCGCCAGGAAGATGCCGGAGATGCCGCCGATCAAGAACAGCGCGACCGCGCCCGCGCAGAACAGCAGCGGCGTCTTGAATTCGACCGTGCCGCGCCACAGCGTGGCGATCCAGTTGAGGATCTTCACTCCGGTCGGCACTGCGATGAGGTAGGAGCTCAGCATCACGAACACGAGGATCGCCTCGGGGATCGGCGCGGTGAACATGTGGTGCGCCCACGTGAGGAAGCCGAGGAAGGCGATCGCCACGGTCGAGGCCGCGATCGCCTTGTAGCCGAAGATCGGCTTGCGCGCGAACACCGGCAGGATCTCCGAGATGATGCCGAAGCCGGGCAGCACCATGATGTACACCTCGGGGTGGCCGAAGAACCAGAACAAGTGTTGCCAGAGGATCGGGGAGCCGCCCTCGGTGGGGTCGAAGAAATGGGTGCCGAAATGCCTTTCGGTGAGAAGCATCGTGACGGCCGCAGCGACGACGGGCAGCGCCAGGATGAGCAGCACGGAGTAGGTGAGGATCGCCCACACGAACAGCGGCAGGCGGCCCCAGCTCATACCGCGCGCGCGCATGTTGGTGACGGTCACGTAGAAGTTGATCGCGCCCAGCAGCGACGACAGGCCGGTGAGGTGAATCAGGTAGATCCACGCGTCCTCGCCGCCGCTCGGCGAGTACGTGGAGTTCGCCAGCGGGACAAAGCTCACCCAGCCCGCTTCGGGCGGATGCCAGAAGACCGAAGCGTAGAAGACGATGCCGCCCGCCAGCAGCAGCCAGTAGGACAGCGCGTTCAAGCGCGGGAAGGCCATGTCGCGCGCGCCGACCATCAGCGGCAGGAAGTAGTTGGCCAGGCCCGCCATCATCGGCACGATGAACAGGAACACCATCGTCGTGCCGTGCATCGTGAACAGCTGGTTGTACGTTTCCGGCGTCACCAGCGTGTTGTTCGGTGCGCCCAGCTGCAGGCGGATCATCATCGCCTCCGTGCCTCCAAGGATGAAGAACACGAAGGTCGTGACGATGTACATGATCCCGATCCGCTTGTGATCGGTCGTCGTTATCCAGCTCGTCCAGCCTTGGCCTTCGCGCTCGGCGCGATCGGCGTCGAGCTGGGGGATCGGGGCTGTGTAGGTGGCCATGGTGTTGAGCTGGTCTCCTCGGTGTCCTAAGGGTTCTCGACGGTGGCGGGGCCCGTCTGCGCCTTGAGTTTCGCCCGCGCGAGGGCCGCTTCGTGGTTCGCTTCGGCGATCAGCTGCTTCTGGCGCGCCAGCCACGCTTCGAATTCGGGCGGTTCCTCTGCCGTGACCGTCGCGATCATACGCGCATGCCCGCGGCCGCACAGCACCGCGCACTGTCCGTGGAAGACGCCGGGCTTTTCGACCTTGAACCACGTGTAGTTGTGGTAGCCGGGCACAGCCTGGAACTTGCCGCCCAGTTCCGGCACCCACCAGGAATGCACGACGTCCGCGGACACTATGTTCAGCTCCACCGTGGTTTTCGTCGGCACGACCATTTCCTCATACGAGTACGGCGCGCCGAGGCCGTCGGGTTCGCTGGCGCCCGGGTACACGTACTGCCAGATGTACTGGCGGCCGATGACCGTGATTTCGAGCGCTTTGCCGTTGGGCGGCAGGTGCCTCTGGGCGGTCGCATAGAGATGGTCTTCCGCCGGTTCGCCGAAGTCGGCCAGCGACGCCCCGCCGGGCCCGGAGTTCGGGGGGTTCTGGATGGCGGACAGCTTCGCGAACGTGAGGATCGCGAGCCCCAGCAGGATCACCGCCGCGGCGGCCGTCCAGCTGACCTCCAGGCGCGTGTTGCCGCGGATCTGCGCCGGCACTGCGCCCTTGCGCTTGCGGAACCTCACGAGCGCGTAGCCGAGCGCGATCTCCACGGCGAAGAAGATGACCAGCGCGATCACCAGCGTGATCACGAACAGGGTGTGGATGTCTTTCGCGTTGGGCGAGGCGCCCTTCGCCGGCGTGAAGAAGGCGAGCGTGGTGTCGAGCAGGTGGCCCAAGGCGGCGGGGATTCTATTCAGGCCCGGGCGGTACGCGCTTGATAACGATCGTCACAAGACCTTCAGCGGCCGGAGAAGCGGGGCGGGCGCTTTTGCGCGAACGCGGTCACACCCTCGAGGAAGTCCTCGTTGCCGGCCGACTCCTGCTGGAGCTGGGCCTCGAGCTCGAGCTGCTCGTCCATGCGCGCGTACAGCCAGTTGTTCAGCTGGCGCTTGGTGCCGGCGTAGGAGCGCGTGGGGCCGCTCGCGAGGCGCGCCGCGAGCGCAGCCGCCTCCTCCTGGAGAGCGTCGTCGGGCACGACGCGGTTGATGAGGCCCCATTCCAGCGCTCGTGGCGCCGGCAGCCGCTCGCCCAGCATCGCCAGCTCGCTCGCTCGCGCCATGCCCACGCGCGTGGGCACGAACAGCGACGAGCCGCCGTCGGGCACCAGTCCGATGTTCACGAACGCGAGCAGGAAGTACGCGCTCTGCGCGGCGACGATCAAGTCGCAGCACAGCGCCAGCGAGCAGCCGATGCCCACCGCCGGGCCGTTGACCGCCGCGAGCACCGGCTTGGGCACCTCGCGCACGAGCTTCATGATCGGGTGGTAGCGCTCGGTGAGCATCGTGTACACGTCCGGGCGCCCATCCGGCGTGCTGGCGCCGCCGCTTACGTCCTTCAGGTCGGCGCCCGAGGAGAAGCCGCGGCCGGCGCCCGTGATCACGATCGCGCGCACCGCCTCGTCGGCGGCGACGTCGCGCAGCGCGGCCAGCAGGTCGGCGCCGAGCTGCGCGTTCCACGCGTTCAGAGCCCGCGGTCGGTTCAGCTCGATCGTCGCCGCGCCGTCATCGACGCGAACGTTGACCGTATCCAGCTGCTTGCCCGGCTCGCCTGCCTGCCTGTCCTCCCGTGGGGAGGGTCCCCCAACATGGGGGGCGCCCTTCAGGGTGCTCATCGCTGCTCCCTTCTGTCGCTCGACTGGACCTTCGCTCGCGTTGATCCTATGGTTTGAGGCATGACACGTCCGGTGATCGGCATCTGCGCGGCGCTCGAGCAGGCGCGCTGGAGCGTGTGGGACCTGCACGCCGCGCTGCTGCCGCGCAACTACATCGACGCCGTGCAGCGCGCCGGCGGGCTTGTCGTGATGCTCCCGCCCGACCAGCTGCTGGCCGAGGACCCGGTGGAGGCGCTCGAGCTGATCGACGGCCTGATCCTCGCCGGCGGCGCAGACATCGCCCCCGCCACCTACGGGCACCGGGCGGGACCCCATACAACCGGAACGGTGCCCGAGCGCGACGCGTTCGAGGTCGCGCTCACGCGCGGCGCGATCGAGCGCGACCTCGCGGTGCTGGGGATCTGCCGCGGCATGCAGCTGCTGAACGTCGCCTGCGGCGGCACGCTCGTGCAGCACCTGCCCGAGCGCTTCGGCCACCACGAGCACAGGCGCGTGGTCGGCTCATTCGACGGCGCCGACCACGACGTGGTCCTCACCGAGGGCTCGCTCGCGGCGCGGGCCGCCGGCGAGCTGGTGCACGCGACCAAGTCCCACCACCACCAGGGAATCGACGAGCTGGGCGAGGGACTGGTCGTGAGCGGCGTGTCCACGCTGGACGAGCTCGCCGAGGCGATCGAGTGGGCGGGCGGGCCATCCGATCGGCATTTCGTGCTCGGCGTGCAGTGGCATCCCGAGGCCGACGCCCGCAGCTCGATCGTCGGCGCGATGGTCGACGCCGCGGCGCGCGCACGCGTCCCGGAGTAGGGTCAGGCGGCCACACGGAGTAGGGGTCAGGCGGCCACGGAGTAGGGGTCAGGCGGCCACGGAGTAGGGTCAGGCGGCCACAGGGAGTAGGGGTCAGGCGGCCACATATACTGCCCGCCCAGTGCGGCTGTCGAGGGCGATCAGAGCAACCGCCTGGGGGATGGTGGTGGCGGGGGTCGCGGCGCCGCTCGTGCGCAAGCGGGTGAACGCCCCGCCCGTGGTGCTGCAGACGATCGCCTACGGCGCGCCGCTGGGGCTGTGCGTGGCTGCGCGTCGCTCGCGCGCGCGCGACGTCGCCACGTGCGTGCTGCACATGTGGGCTTACCTGGCCGCGTACAAGACGCCGCACGACGACGAGCAGGCGCAGGCGCAGCGCGTGCACGTGCGCTACCCGATCGTCGCCGACCGGGTGCTCGGCGTGGGCGAGCTGCCGAGCGCGCGCCTGCAGCGACGGCTGGCGTGCGCGCGCGCCAGCCCGCCGCAGTGGACGGCGCTCGATCACGCGCTCGTGTGGACGCACTGGAGCTGGTTCGCGTTTCCGCACAGCGCGCTCGCGTACGTCCTCGCGCGCCACCCCGCGCGCTTCCCGCGCGCGGCCGTGCTGCTGTACGCGGTGTTCGACGCCGGCGCGAGCGTCTACTGGTTCCTGCCCACCGCGCCACCGTGGTACGCCGCCGAGGTGGCCGCCGAGCGCGGCGAGCCACGACCGCCGGTGCGTCGCTTGATGGTGGAGTACGGCGAGTCGTTCTGGAGAGACGGCTGGGGCTCGCTCTACAGTGTCTTTGGAGGAAATCCCCTGGCAGCGATGCCCTCACTGCACTTCGCCACGTCGATGACGGCTGCGCTCCTGCTCGCGGAGGTGGGGCCGGTGGCCGGTGCGATCGGCTTCGGCTACACGGCCACTCTCGGCTTCGCGCTCGTGTACCTGGGCGAGCACTACGCCGTCGACCTGCTCGGCGGAGCGGCGCTGGCCGCGATCGTGCGCCGGCTGGGACCGCGCGCGGGACCGGCGATCGCGCGCACGGGCCGCGCGGTCGCCACGCTCGAGCGGCTCGCCCACGCGGAGGCGTGAGCGGGGTGAGCACGAGCAGACGGGAGCACGAGGAGGGCGGGGAGGAGGTTCGCACGGGCAAGATCGAGCGCGAGGAGGAGGGGGAGGAGATCCGCTTCGCGGCGATCCGCGGCGCGGGCGAGGATGAGATGCCGCGCGTGCTGCTCACGCGGCGGCAGATCGTCGCGTTCGGCGTGTTCGTGCTGCTCGTCGTCGGCTTCCTGTACTTCGTGCTGCCCAACCTCGCCGGGGTGAGCTCGACCGTGCACCACCTCGAGGGCGGCGACAAGTGGTGGATAGCGATCGGCGTGGTGCTGGAGGCGCTGTCGTTCGCCGGCTACGTCGTGCTGTTCCGCTCGGTGTTCGTCGTCAACGCCGATCCGCCCCCGCCGCCCGGGCGCATCGGCTGGCGCGAGAGCTACGAGGTCACGATGGCCGGTCTCGTGGCCACGCGCCTCTTTGCCGCGGCCGGCGCCGGCGGGGTGGCGCTCACCGCGTGGGCGCTGCGTCGCTCCGGCATGGCGCCGCGGCTCGTGGCCTGCCGCATGGTGGCCTTCATGGTGCTGCTGTACGTCATCTACGCCGGTTCGCTGCTGCTCGACGGGATCGGACTGGCGACGGGGCTGTTCCCCGGCGGCGGCTCGTTCGCGATCACGATCGTCCCCGCTGTCGTCGCCGCGATCATGTTCGCCGCCGCGGGCGCCGTCGCGCTGCTGCCGGGGGATCTCGAGCGGCGCCTCGAGGGGTGGGCCACGGGCGCGGGGCGCTTCTCGCACTGGGTCGCCCGTGCGGCCGCGGTGCCCGCGCTGGCTGCCAGCGGCGTTCGCACCGCGATCGGGCTGGTCCGCTCTCGCGATCCCGGTCTGCTCGGCGCTGCCGCCTGGTGGGGCTTCGACATCGCGGTGCTGTGGGGGATGTTCCACGCGTTCGGGTCGGCGCCGTCGTTCACGGTGATCTGGATGGCGTACTTCGTCGGCATGCTCGGCAACCTGCTGCCTTTGCCGGGCGGCCTCGGGGGCGTCGAGGGCGGCATGATCGGCGCGTTCGCCGCGTTCGGCGTGGACTTCAACCTGTCGGTGCTCGCCGTGCTGTCCTACCGCGCCATCTCGTTCTGGCTGCCCACGCTGCCCGGCGTGGTCGCGTACTTCCAGCTGCGCCGCACCGTGGCGCGCTGGAAGGACGAGCAGGGCGTGCTCACAACCGCCGACGCGCGCAGCGGGTCGGCCGCGCCCGCCGGCGCGCTGCACGGCTGCTGAGCCCGCCGAGCGGCGGCGAGTGCTATACTATACAAAGTAAAGTGACCGTCGAACACGGAGTTGTGAGCGCTACATGAGCGAGATCGCATCGTCATCGAAGGTGGAGAACGTGATCATCGTCGGCAGCGGGCCGGCTGGGTACACCGCCGCGCTGTACACCGCGCGGGCGAACCTGCGGCCGCTCGTGATCGAGGGGTTCGCGTGGGGCGGGCTCCTGCAGCAGACCACCGACGTGGAGAACTATCCGGGCTTCCCCGAGGGCGTGATGGGCCCGGAGATGATGCAGAAGTTCCGCGACCAGGCCGAGCGCTTCGGCGCGCGCCTCGTCACCGACCAGGCCGAGCGCGTGCAGCTGGCGCGTGGATCGGATCCCGCCCACCCCGCCGTGCACAGCGTGTGGGTCGGCGACACCGAGCACCGCGCGCACACGGTCGTGCTGGCGATGGGCGCCGAGCACAAGAAGCTCGGCGTGGCCGGCGAGGAGGAGCTCGCCGGGCGCGGCGTCAGCTACTGCGCCACGTGCGACGCCGCGTTCTTCCGCGACGCGCATACGATCATCGTCGGCGGCGGCGACTCGGCGATGGAGGAGGCGATCTTCCTCTCCAAGTTCGCCTCCAAGGTGACCGTCGTGCACCGCCGCGACGAGTTCCGCGCATCGAAGATCATGCTCGAGCGGGCGCGCGCGCAGGAGAACATCGAGCTGCTGACGCCCTACACCGTCAAGGAGCTCGTCGCCGGCGAGAGCAACCTGCTCGGCCATGCGACGCTCACCAACGTTCACACCGGCGAGGAGCGCCAGGTGCCGATCACCGGCGCGTTCGTCGCCATCGGCCACGAGCCCCAGTCGGCGCTCGTGCGCGGGCAGGTCGAGCTCGACGACGGCGGCTATGTGATCACCGACGGCAAGTCCACGCGCACGAATCTCCCCGGCGTGTTCGCCGCGGGCGACCTCGTCGATCACACCTACCGCCAGGCCGTCACAGCCGCCGGCTCCGGCTGCCAGGCGGCGCTCGACGCCGAGTGGTACCTGCGCGACACGCCCGGCGTGCCCGTGCCCGAGGGCATGACCCTGGGCGACCCCGCAGAGGCGCAGTACGCGCCCGCGGCCGAGTCCGCGTAGCGGAGGGGATTCAGCGGCTCGTGGGGTGCATGAACCCGGCCGGCTCGGTCAGAGGCCGTGAGCGTCCTCCAGAGAGCGAGCAGCGGACAGATCGTTAGCGGCAGCTCGTCGCCGCACTCAACGCGGTGCAGACCGCGGCCATCTTCTCCGGCGCAAGCGAGGTGATCCCTCTGGATGCTCCGACCACCAAACCTCGCCGCGTTCTACCACGGCTCGTGCCCAGCCGCGCGCTCCTCCTCGGCAAGTCTCTGCATGGTCTCTCCGAACGCAACGTCGTGGACCTTGGAGATATCGCCCCACTCGTCTGTGTTGCCGCCAGCGTGCTCTCGTTGCAC
>JASHYF010000396.1 GCA_030043235.1 Solirubrobacteraceae bacterium
CGGAGGAGAACGCGCGAGTTCGCCGCGCTGCGCGGCGCCGTCGAGTCGACGATCCGCGCGGACCCGTTCTGCGTGCCCGAGCTCGATGCGTTCCTGGACGACGGCGCGGTGTGGATCGAGCCGGATGCGCTCGCCGTGCTGCAGGAGATCCGCGAGCAGCACGCGCGCGGCGCCGGGCTGGTGGCGCTTTCCGGGGCCACCGACGCGCCGCTGCGCGTCGTCGGCCTCGGCGGAGAGCTCAAGCCGTTTCAGCGGGCAGGTGTGAGCTATCTGCTCGCCCGCCGCCGGGCGTTCCTCGCAGACGAGCAGGGTCTCGGCAAGACGATCGAGGCGCTCGCCACGATCGAGGCGGCGGGCGCGTACCCGGCGGTGGTCGTGTGCCCGGCGAGCCTCAAGCTGAACTGGCTGCGCGAGCTCGAACGCTGGTTGCCCCAGCGCAGCGTCGCAACGCTTGCAGGCAACCGCTCAGCCGCGTCCCCCGGCGCGGGCGTCGCGCGCGCCCCGGTCGCGAGCGTCGCGGACACCCCCGGCGCGGACATCACGCTGCTCAACTACGACATCGTGGCCGCGCGCGTGCAGGAGCTGTGTGCGCTGCGTCCATGCGCGCTCGTGCTCGACGAGTCGCACTACTGCAAGAACGCCGCGGCCAAGCGCACGCAGGCGGTCGCGCGGCTCGCGGCGACGGTGCCGCGCGACGGGCTCGTGCTCGCCCTCAGCGGCACCCCCGTCACGAACCGCCCGGCCGAGCTGATCTCCCAGCTGCGCATCCTCGGGCGCCTCGAGGACTTCGGCTCGGGCGCCCGTTTCGGCGTGCGCTTCAGCGGCCCGGACGCGCACCTGCGCCTGCACTGGCACCTGCGAGCGCGCTGTTTCGTGCGCCGCCTGAAGGCTGACGTGCTGCCGCAGCTGCCGGCCAAGACGCGCGCCGTGGTGCCGGTGGAGCTCGACAACGAGGCGGAGTACCGCCTTGCCGAGCGCGACCTCGTCGCGTGGCTGCGCAGCCAGCCGCTCGACCTGCGCGAGCTCGACGCGAAGGTCGCCGCCGCCCTGCGCGCGGAGCGCCTCGTGCGCTGCAACGCGCTCAAGCTGCTCGCCGCGCGCGGCAAGCTCAAAGCCGCGCTCGCGTGGATCCACGACTTCTCTTCCGCCGGCGAGCCGCTCGTGGTGTTCGCCAAGCACCGCGAGATCCAGCGCTCGCTGCTCGCCCGCTTCCCCGCTGCCCTGCACATCCTCGGCCAGGATCGCCCTCGCGCGCGGGACGCCGCGCTGCGCGCCTTCCAGGCGGGAGACGGCGACGGCGGTGACGGTGCGGGCGCCAACCAGCTGATCGTGTGCTCGATCGACGTCGCCGGCCACGGCCTCTCGCTCACGCGCTCCTCCAACGTCGCCTTCCTCGAGCTCGACTGGACGCCCGCCAAGCACGACCAGGCCGAGGATCGCTGTCACCGCATCGGCCAACGCGACGCCGTCAACGCGTACTACCTGCTCGCCGCGGACACGATCGACGAGACGATCTCCACGCTGCTCGAGCGCAAGCGCGCGGTCATCGGCGCGGTAACCGACGGTCGCGAGGAGGACGAGGAGGGCGTCCTCGATGCGCTCGTGCGCGAGCTGCGCGGCGCCCCCTACCGCCACCTGCGCGCGGTCGCCTGAGCACCGAGGGCGCCTGCCACCTCACGACGACGCGCGCGCCCGTCCCGACCTCGGACGGCGTGCCAGTTCGCTCAGGGCCAGATCGCGAGCGCGTTCATGATTTCGCCGTAGTGCGCCACCGCTCGCGCTTCGCCTTCCGTGAGCTGTTCTTCCAGCGGGCGCGAACGGCCGGCGAGCGCCCTTGCGGCTCCGCTCTCGTAGCCGGCGAGCTGCGGGGGGAGGTAGCCGAGCGCCACCCACGCGGGCAGGAACCTCGCGACGAACGCGAGCGTGCTCGCGGGCAGCGCGCGGTAGCCGCCCGCCCCCCACGCCTTCACGTCCGCGCACAGGTTGGGGGCGGGCAGGCTCAACACCGTCTTCAGGTGGGCCACGTACGCGTGGATCGCGTGCGTCAGCGCCGAGCTGCTCCAGCTGAGGGCGGCGACGGCGTGGACGAACGTCCTGATCGCCTGCAGGTCGGGCTTCGCCGCGGAGACAACCATCGCGCCGATCACCTCGTTGCTCATCTGCGTCGATTCCGCGTCCTCGGGTGAGCCCGCCCCCACCCCCGGACATTCGCCGCGCACCCTGTCGAGCACCTGCACAGGTCCCGCTTCCGAAGTCGCAAGGTGGGATCTGGCGGCGCGCACGAGCGCGTAGTTGGCCTGCACGTACGCCTGCGTGGCGGCCGCGTTCGAGCTCGCGAGCGCCGGGGCGGCGCCGATCGCGAAGGCGCCCGCGATGGCCAGCAAGGGGGGAAGCACGCGCCGTTTCATCAGTGCAGAAGCGTACGGCATGCTCGCGCCGCCCACCGCCGCGAAGAACTTGCTAAGGATCGCCGCCCGCCCGGGCATCGCGCGCGTCGCGGCTGGGTTCCCGGATATCGTCGGGGTCTCGACGCGCGCATGAGACGCAACCGCAACGTATCCATAGTCGTGCTGGTCGCGGTTCTCGCCTGGGGCGTGGCGGCGATCGTGACAGGCTCGGCAGACCTCGGCCTGTCGGGCGCGCGCGCGGTCACGCCGAGCAGGATCTCGCCCGCATGCCTGCCGGCCACGCTCGAACACAGCGCGAGCCTGGCCGGCACCGGCGTCGACGTCTCGCCCGCGCCGGGGACCGACACCGCCAACCCCCGTACGCAGATCAGCTTCCTCGGCGCGAGCGTCGGTAACATCCAGCACGTCTCAGTCGTGGGTTCCAAGTCCGGCCGCCACGAAGGCCACGTGTCCGCGTATTCCCAGGGCGACGGCGCCAGCTTCCTCCCCGAGGAGCCGTTCGACCCGGGCGAGCGCGTGCTCGTGCGGGCCGTCATCGGCGCCGGCAACGCCGCCAGGCGGATCGCCTTCGACTTCACCGTCGACACGCCCTATCCGACCGCAAACGCTGGACCGTTCCCCAACCCCGCGGCGGCGCCCGCCGACTACCAGAGCTTCGACACGCTGCCCGGCGCGCAGGCGCCGATCCTGAGCGTCACCGTGCCCGATCGCGACCCCGCGGCGGGCGACGTCTTCACGACCAACGGCCCCGGCCCGGGCCAGTACGGCCCGCTGATCTACACGCCGCAGGGCCGGCTCGTGTGGTTCGACCGGCTGTCCGGCGGCCTCACCGCCGAGAACCTGGGCGTGCAGGAATACGAAGGCCGGCGCGACCTGACCTTCTGGCAGGGCAAGGTGCTCTCGCTGGGCTTCGGGCAGGGCGAAGACGTGATCATGAGCTCCAGCTACCAGATCGTCGGCAGGGTCCGCGGCGGCAACGGCCTGCGGGCGGACCTGCACGACTTCCAGATCGCGCCCCACGACATCGCCTACATCACCGCGTACAACCCGATCCGCTGCAACCTCTCCTCGGCCGGCGGCGAACGGGACGGGGCGATAATCGACACCGCGATCCAGGAGATCGACATGAAGACGGGTCTCGTGCGCTGGGAATGGCACAGCCTCGACCACGTCGGCGTCGGCGAGTCCGAATACTCGCCGCCGAAGGGCATGCCGTGGGACTGGTTTCACCTCAACTCGATCGACCCCGAGCCCGGCGGGAACGTGTTCATCTCGGCTCGCAACACCTGGGCCGCGTATCAACTCGAAGGCGGCAGCGGCAAGATCCTGTGGCGCCTCGGCGGCAGCAAGAGCTCCTTCGAGATGGGGCCGGGCACGAGGACCGCATGGCAGCACGACGGGCGCATCCTCCCCGACGGGGAAGTCACCCTGTTCGACGACGGCTCCAACCCGCCGGTCCACAGCCAGTCGCGTGCGGTTCGGATCGTGCTCGACTTCAAGACCCACGAAGCGCGCTTGCGCTTCGCCTACACGCACCCCGCTCCACCGCTGCTGGCCGCGAGCCAGGGCAACGTGCAGACGCTCGCGGACGGCAACACCGTGGTGGACTACGGCGGGGTGCCCCAGATCAGCGAGTACGCCCCCGGCGGCGGGCTGCTCCTCGACGCTCACCTGCCGTACGACATGGCCTCGTACAGAGGCTTCCGCTTCCCCTGGAGCGGGCGCCCGGCGAGCCCCCCGGCGGTGCTCGCGAACCTCAACGACACCGGCGAAGAGACGATCGTGCACGCGAGCTGGAACGGCGCGACCGAAGTGCGCTCGTGGCGCGTGCTCGCAGGCGTTCACGCGGGCTCGCTGGGCGCGCAGACGACCGTCGTGGCGAACGCTTTCGAAAGCTCGGCGATTCTGCCCAAGAAGTACGCCTACGTGGCGGTGCAGGCGCTGGGCGCCGCCGGCCAGGTGCTCGGGACTTCGAGGACGGCGCCGGTGGAGAGCTACGAAGCAGCGCTGCCGAGGAGCGTGCGCGCGCGATGAGGGCGACGCTCAGTAGGCCGGCGCTTTCGAGGGCCTCTTGTGGGCGCTCGTCGTCGTGGTGCTCGTTTTGCTCGTCGTGGTGCTCGATTTGCCGCCGCACCCAGCCAGCGCGACGGTGGCCGCCACGGCGGCCAGAAGCGCCAGCGTGGCGGTCAGTCGCGTGCGTTTCCTCATCGGCGGGAGCGGTGCTGCTGCACGAAGGCGTGCGATCGCCACACTACCACCAGGCGCTCGCGGAGCTGCCCGCATGAGCATCGAGACGCAGGCGAGCCCAGACGCGATCTCCGCGCCCGCGCCCGGACGCGGGGTGCGCTCGCGTACAGCGTGGCTGCTCGCCGTGTGCTGCGTGGCCCAGTTCATGGTCATCCTCGACCTCAGCATCGTCAACGTCGCGCTTCCCCACATCCAGTCGGCGCTCGGATTCTCCTCGCCCGAACTGCAGTGGGTGGTCGACGCATACGCGATCACGTTCGCCGGCTTTCTCATGCTCGGCGGGCGCATGGCCGACCACTTCGGGCAGCGGCGCATGTTCGTGGTCGCGCTCGCGCTGTTCGCGCTCGCCTCGCTCGCCGGCGGCGCGGCGCCCGACAAGGAGGTGCTCGTCGTCGCGCGCGCGCTTCAGGGCCTCGCCGGCGCGCTGATGGCCGCGTGCTCGCTGGCGATCATCACCGCGTCGTTCCCGCCGGGGCCGCCGCTCCACCGCGCGATCGGCGCGTGGGCGGCCATGAACGGGCTCGGCGGCTCCGCCGGCGTGCTGCTCGGCGGCGTCATCACCGAATTCCTCAGCTGGCGCTGGGTGCTGCTCATCAACCCGCCGATCGGCATCGTCACCGCCGCGGTCGCCTACGCCGTCGTGCGCGAGCGCCGGCGCGCGCCGAACGCCAGCTTCGACCTCGCCGGCGCGCTCACGCTGACGATCGGCCAGATGGTGCTCGTCTACGGCGTCGTCGAGGGCGACCTCGCCGGCTGGGGCTCGCTCGAGGCGCTCGGCCCGATCGTCGGGGGCGTCGCGCTGCTCGGCGCTTTCGGCGTGGTCGAGACGCGCCTGGCGTCCGCGCCGCTGATCCCCTTCAAAGAGCTCACGAAGCCCCTGCGCGTCGCCAACAACATCGTGCTGCTGTTCAGCGCCTCGCTGTTCCCGCTGTGGTTCGTGAGCTCGCTGTACCTGCAGCAGGTGCTCGGGCTCTCGCCGCTCGACACGGGGCTGATCTTCCTGCCGATGACGCTCACGATCATGCTCGTCGCCTCGCGCGCCGGCAGGCTCGTGAGCCACTTCGGCGTGCGCCCCGTCCTCGGCGGCGGCCTCGTGATGCTCACCTCCGGCCTGCTGCTGCTCGCGAAAATCGGACCCAGCGGCAGCGGCGTCGTGTACGTGATGATCCCCGGGATCCTCACCGCCGCGGGGATCGCGATGTCGATCGTGCCCTCCACGATCGCCGCCACGCAGGGCGCCAAGGAGGGGCAGACCGGGCTCGCCTCGGGCCTCGTCAACACCTCCCGCCAGGTCGGCGGCGGGCTCGGGCTCGCCGTGCTGATCACGCTCGCCACGCAGCGCTCGAGCGACCTGATCGGCGCGGGCCACCAGGTGCCGCAGGCGCTCACCTCGGGCTTTCGGCTCGCCTACCTGATCGGCGCGGGCCTCGCGGCCGCGGCGGCGCTGATCACGTTCACCGCGCTGCCCCGTCCCGACCGCGCGCTCGTTCCCGCGGCGCGAGGGCTCGCGCTCGCGATCGGCGTCGTGCTCGCCGGCTTCCTCGGCCTCAGCATCGCCTTCGCGGGCTCGCACGGCGCTCCGATCGGCGCGTACGTCGAGCGCGACACCTACAGCTTCGTCACCGCGCCCACGCTGCACCCGCCGAAGCTCCACATCGACAAGCGCGCGCCGGCGAGCGAGCTCGCCCCCGGCTACATCTTCACGGCGAACTTCTACGACATCAGCGAACCGCCGATCGCCGGCCAGAGCGGCCCGCTGATCCTCGACGCCAACCTGCAGCCGGTGTGGTTCCAGCCGGTGCCCGAAAAGGTCGTCGCCTCCAACCTCAGCCTGCAGACATACGAAGGCAGGCCCGCGCTCGCCTGGTGGCAGGGCCGCATCACGAACACCGGCGCGACGGAAACCGGCGAAGACGTCGTCGTCAACCAGCACTACCAGCGCGTCGCCACGCTGAAGGCGACCGGCGGCTGGGTGATCACCCTGCACGAGCTGATCATCAGCGGCGAAGACGCGTGGGTGACCGCCAACAGGAACATCCGCAAGAACCTCTCCGCCTACGGCGGCGCCTACAACGGCGCGCTGATCGACTCGGCGGTCCAGGAGTACGACCTCAAGACCGGCAGGCTGCTGCGCAGCTGGGACGCGCTCGAACACATCCCGCTGAGCGATTCCCGCGCGACGCTGCCCACCAACGGCTTCCCTTGGGACGCCTATCACGTCAACGCGCTGCAGCTCCTCGGCAACGGCAGCTTCCTCGTCTCCATGCGCAACACCTGGGCCGCCTACCTCGTGAACATCGACACCGGCAGGATCGAGTGGACGCTCGGCGGCCGGCACTCGAGCTTCGAGTTCGGCCCGTCGGCCGCCTTCCAGTGGCAGCACGACGTGCGCATGACCGGCTCGACGGTCACGATGTTCGACGACCACTGCTGCCAGCTCACCGGCGGCGGCACCTACGTCGCGCCCACAGGGCCCTCCCGCGGACTCGTGCTCCACCTCGACATGCACACGCACACCGCCACGCTCGTCGCCCAGTACGGCCAGGGCGAGGGCATCTCCGCCGACTACATGGGCGACCTCGAGCCGCTGGCGAACGGCAACGCGTTCGTCGGCTGGGGCGCGGAACCCTACATCTCGGAGTTCAGCCGCTCGGGCCAGCTCCTGTTCGAAGGCGAACTGCCGCGGCCCGACCTCAGCTACCGGGCGACGCTCGAGCAGTGGGTCGGTCTGCCGCTCACCGCGCCCGCCGCCGCCGCCCGCCAGACGGACGGCAGGACCACCGTGTACGCGAGCTGGAACGGCGCCACCCAGGTCGTCTCCTGGCGGGTCCTCGCGGGCGCCGCCACCAGCCGGCTGAGGCCCGTGGCGAGCGCCGCCAGGTCGGGGTTCGAGACGGCGATCGCCGTGCCGGCCGGCTATCGAAGCTTCGAGGTGCAGGCGCTCGACGCAAAGGGGCGCGTGGTCGGAACTTCGCGAGCGTTCTCGGGTTCGGTGCGACGATGACCCGCGCAAGCATGTTGCCGGTGCCGCTGCGACGATGACCCGCGCGCGCGCACTGCTCGTGGCGCTGGCCGCGTGCGCGGGCCTGTGCGCGTGCGGATCGAGCTCCCCGGCGCACTCGGCGGCGCTCGAAGACGCCGCCGCGAGCGCCGCGACGGGCAACCCCGTCGCGGTCTCGCCCCAGCCGGGCACGCCGGACGCCTCGCCCGGCACGCAGATCAGCTTCCTCGGCAGCGCTGGCACGCGCGTGACGAGCGTGCGCGTGGCCGGCTCGGCGAGCGGCGTGCACGCGGGCGTCCTGCGCGCGTACTCCACCGGCACCGGCGAGAGCTTCCTGCCGGCGCGCCCGTTCGTCGCGGGCGAGCGCGTGAGCGTGACCGCCACCGTGGAGGTGGGCGGCGCCAAGCACCCGGCGAGCACGAGCTTCACGATCGCGCACGAGGCGCCCGTGAGCCAGAAAGAGTTCCCGATCAACCCCGGGGACCCGCACGCGGTGCAGCACTACGGCACCGCGCCCGCGCTCACGCCCTCCACGGTCACGATCACCGCCCCTGCGCGCGCCGGCGCCGCACCCGGCTACCTGTTCCTGGCCCCCTATCAGGGCGCCGGCTCGCCGGGCCCGATGATCGCCGAACAGGACGGCAGCCTCGTGTGGTTTCACCCATTGCCGCCCGGCGT
>JASHYF010000397.1 GCA_030043235.1 Solirubrobacteraceae bacterium
CGTTCAACACCATGTCCATGTCCTCGAACTGGAAGCGCTGGGGCACGTCCGTGTCGCGCAGCTGCGGGCCGATCTCAGGATCGTCGTCGATCATCTGGAAGAGCCGGTCCATCACCTCGCGGAACTCCTGCGGCGATGCGAACGGGCTGGCCATCGCTGCATGTTTATACCCGCCCGCCCGGCCGGGGGCGTGACCAGCCGGCCGGGGGCGCGTCCGGCCGGCCGGGGGCGCGACCGGCCGTGGACGGCTCAGAAGTGCAGCTGCCTGCGCGCGCTCTCCACGAGCGTCTCGCCGCGCTGCAGCTCCTCCAGCGCCGCGCGCATCGCGTCGAGCTCGCAGTCGACCTTCGCCGGCCACTGCTTCGGCGGGTGATCGTCGAGCGTCTTCAGGCCGTTGCCGGTGATGATCGCCACGACCGTCTCGTCCGGGCCGAAGCGGCCCATCGCGGCGAGCTTCTCGAGCACCGCCACGGTCGTGCCTCCCGCGGGCTCCGTCAACAGGCCCTCGGTGGCGGCGAGCAGGTCGATGCCGGCGAAGTTCTCCGGGTCGGAGGCGAAGCCGCCGGTGCCGCCGCGTTTGCGCACCGCGTCGATCACCAGATAGCCGTCGCCGGGCGCGCCGATCGCCAGCGAGTGCGCGGCCGTCTCCGGCGTCACCGGCACGATCTCGGCCTCCTCCGCGAGGATCGCGGTTGCGATCGGGTTGCAGCCGCTCGGCTGGGCGATGTGGATGCGCGTGGCGTCCGTGTGGGAGAGCTCGAGCTGCGCCAGCTCCACCAGGCCCTTGTGCAGGCGCGAGGAGAGCGTGCCGCCGGCGGCGGCCGTGACGATGTGGTCGGGCGCGCGCCAGTCGAGCTGCTCGACGATCTCGAACGCCGCGGTCTTCGCGCCCTCCGCGTAGAACGGGCGCAGCGTGATGTTCGCGAAGTCCATGCCCGTGGCGAGAGCCAGCTCGCGGCAGCGCTTGTTGGCTTCGTCGTAGTTGCCCTCCACCTGGCACACCTTCGCGCCGAGCGCCATGCACGCGCGCGCCTTCGCGTCCTCCAGGCGGTTGGGGTAGAACACGTACGCGGCCACGCCAGCCTTCGCCGCCATCGAGGCCACGGCCGTGCCGACGTTGCCGGTGGACACGCAGCCGATCTCCCGCTTGCCGCGCTCCAGCAGCCTCGCCACCGACATCGCCACCACGCGGTCCTTGTAGGAGAAGCTCGGGCAGTTGCTCGAGTCGTCCTTCAGGTACAGGTTCGCGATCCCCAGCTCCGCGCCCAGGCGGTCGGCGGGGATCAGCGGCGTGTAGCCGGCGTAGCGCCCAACGCGCGCCTGCGCGGAGGCGTCGACGATCGGAAGCAGCTCCTCGAAGTGCCAGATGTTCCGCGGGCGCTCGGAGCTCGGCACGTCCGAGAAGTGGCGGGCGGCGAGCTCGTAGTCGTAGACCACGTCCAGCCCCTTGCCGCAGTCGGGACACGCGAACACCGCCTGCTCGAGCGGATAGCGGTGCTCGCAGCGGTGGCACGCCAGCTCGATCGCGCAAGAGCGCGTCCGCTGCCTGGCCTGCGCAGGGCTGTGTGCGGTAGGTGTGCTCATGCGGCCACCTCAAAAGATACGCCCGGCCACGGCGTCTGTGCGGCGTGCTCCCCCTCGGGGGACGATGTGTCGTGGCCGAGCGCGAGCCACAGCTCCTCCGCGAGGTGCGGGGCGAACGGCCCGAGCGTCTGCGCGAGCACGCCGAGCGCCTCCACGAGCGCGTCGAGGTTGGCCGCGCGCAGCTGCGCCTCGCGCGCCAGCACGCGTTTCTCGAAGTCCTTGATGCGCTCGAACAGCCGCATCACGTTGCGCACCGCGCTGTGCATCTCGAGCTCCTCCATGTCCTTCGTGATCCTGCTCACGCCCGCCTCGCACCACTGTGACAGTTTCAGCCGCAGGTGCTCCGTCATGTCTCTGGCAGGCTCGCGCTCGCCCTCCGCGGCCGCCTGGCGCTCGATCGTCGCGTGCGTGTAGTCCCACACCTGCGTGAGGAAGCGGTGGCAGCGCAGCACCGCCGACTCGCTCCAGTTGAGCGACTTCTGCGGGCGGGCGGCGTACACGACGGCCAGCCTCACGGTGTCCGCGCCGTAGCGCTCGACCAGCTCGTCCGGGTCGACCACGTTGCCGAGATGCTTGCTCATCTTGCGCCCCTCGGCGGTGACCATCTCGTGAAACAGACAGCCTGCGAACGGCTCGCCGTCGGCGAGGAACGCCAGCGGCCCGATGTCGCGCAGCGCCTTCGTCACGGTCCGCTGGTCGAACACGAAGTTGCCGCTGTCCGAGCCGGCCACCACGCGCTCGCACGGCAGCCACTGGCGCAGATCGGGCAGGGCGAAGATCTCCTCGAGCGAGTCCTCGCGCGAGTCCGCAGGCACACACGCCGGCACCCACAGCCACAGCGCGTCGAAGTGACAGTCCAGCGTGTCCGTCTCGCGGCGCGCCGGACCACCACAACGCGGACACGTCGTATCA
Organism: Solirubrobacteraceae bacterium; assembly: GCA_030043235.1. Classification (GTDB taxonomy): domain Bacteria; phylum Actinomycetota; class Thermoleophilia; order Solirubrobacterales; family Solirubrobacteraceae; genus Palsa-744. The sequence goes on from JASHYF010000397.1 coordinate 2,497, forward strand.
ATAAAATCATCGAGCTCAGCCAGCGGGTTGCCCGTGCCCGTCGGCCGGATGTCCAGCGGCAGCACCACCGGCAGCGCGGCCTTCTCGAGCGGCACGGCGCCGCAGCTATCGCAGTAGACGACCGGGATCGGCGTGCCCCACGAGCGCTGGCGCGAGATCACCCAGTCGAACGCCTTGTAGCGCACCGCCGGGCGCGCGTCCGGCGCTGTGGCGGGGCCCGCGTCCGCCGCGTCCTGCGCGGCCGGATCGAGGCCCATCCGCTGGGCGATCACCTCGTCGGTGCGGTCAGCGCCCGGGATGCCCAGCACGACCGTCGCGCCGAAGCGCTCGTCCACCACCGGCGATATGTACACAGGCAGCGCCTCGCCGCCCGGCCACGCCAGCTCGCGACCGGTGTCGATCACGGGGATCGTCTCCGCCTCGCGCGCGCTGCGCTCCCAGCCGCCCGAGCGCAACGTCTCCAGCTCCTCGCTCACGGCCGGGCCGGCGGCCCACTCGTCGACCTCCGGGTGGCGCGCGGACATCAGCACGAAGCGCGCGCCCGCGAGCGCATCCGCGTGCGGGGTGAACACCGTCAGCTGCGCGCCGTCCGCCGCGCCCGTGGCGCCCGTGGCGCCCGCGCCGTCCGCTGCGCCCGC
>JASHYF010000398.1 GCA_030043235.1 Solirubrobacteraceae bacterium
TCCACTGGACCAGAACGAGTCGAGAGCCGCCGGCAGCGGCGCCACGTCAGAGTGCGCCTGCCCAGATGGCGGTGCCTGGCGCGTGCTTGCCGCGCCGCGCCTGCCGCCAGCAGGGCGCCGCGCGCGCAGCCGCTCGAGCAGTTCCTCCCTGTCCCTTCCCCGCCAGGCGAAGATCAAGAACGGATCTTCGTCGAAGCGCTCGGCGAGGATGTAGTAGACGGCGGCGATGTGCTTGCACGGGTTCTCCCAGTCCGGGCAGCTGCACTTCGCATTCAGCTCGGCCTGCGAACGCGGGAACAGCGTCAGCTTGCACGATGAGAACACGTCCTCGATGTTGCGGGGCATCTCGCCCGCGAGCAGCTTTGCGAGCGGCAATGCCTGCGATGCCATCGCCTTCTCGGCGCGCCGCCACTGCTGCTCGGTGAGCTGCTTGCCGCGGATGCGCACACGGTAGGGCGTGTAGCGCGAGCCCTGCACCTTGGCGAGCACCACACCAGGCTCGACGTCCAGCTCGATCACCTGCCCGCGGCGGGCGTAGTGACGCCCGCGCTGCAGGCGCGAGCCGACGCCGAAGGACTCGAGCAGCTCGATGAACCGCCGTGACCACCACTGCTCGCCGATCTCGCCGCGCTGGCTGCGCGCGGCGATCCCGCCCTCGACCGCGAGCGGGTACGACGGCTCCCAATCCCGCCAGTCCGAGGAGCCGCTCATGCGCGCTCCGCCACCGCGTCGCTGGAGAGCGCGACCAGCTCGCGCAGCTGGGCGGCGTCGAGCTCGGTGATCCACGCCTCCCCGCTGCCCACGATCCGCTCCGCGAGGTCCTTCTTGCGCGCGATCAAGGCGTCGATGCGCTCCTCGAGAGTTCCCACGCACGTGAGCTTGCGCACCTGCACGTTCTTGCGCTGGCCGATGCGGAAGGCGCGGTCGGTCGCCTGGTCCTCGACCGCCGGGTTCCACCAGCGGTCGAAGTGGACCACATGGCTGGCGGCGGTCAGGTTGAGTCCCGTGCCACCTGCCTTCAGCGACAGCACGAACAGCGGGGGCCCGTCGGGGGCCTGGAAGCGCTCCACCATCTCGTCGCGCGCGCCCTTGGACGTGCCGCCGTGCAGGAACAGCACCTCGCGGCCGAGTCGCTCCTGCAGGTGAGCGCGCAGCATGTGGCCGAACTCCGCGAACTGGGTGAAGCACAGCGCCTTGTCTCCCTCGGTCAGCGCCTCGCCGAGGATCTCCTCCAGTCGCGCGAGCTTGCCCGAACGCCCGTCCAGGTGGGAGCGGTCCTTCAGCAGGTGGGCGGGGTGGTTGCACACCTGCTTGAGCTTCATCAGCGCCGCGAGAATGATCCCCGAGCGCTCGATCCCGACCGCGCGGGACGCCCGCTCGAGCATCTCCTCGACCACCGCCTGGTACAGCGTCGCCTGCTCCTTCGTCAGGTGACAGTCGACCCGCATCTCGATCTTCTCGGGCAGGTCGCTGATGATCTCCCTGTCGGTCTTCAGCCGGCGCAGGACGAACGGCCCGGTCGCGCGGCGCAGGCGCTCGGTCGCGCCCTGGTCGCGCCAGCGCTCGATCGGCGTGGCGTAGCGGCGCTTGAACGCCGCCGCGGCGCCTAGCAGGCCCGGGTTCAGGAAGTCCATGATCGAGTGGAGCTCGGTGAGCCGGTTCTCCACCGGCGTTCCCGTCAACGCGACCCGGTGGCGGGAACGCAGAGAGCGAATCGCACGCGTCTGCTTGGCGTCGCCGGTCTTGACGTTCTGGGCCTCATCGAGCGCCACGCGCTCCCACTTGACGGCAGCAAGCGTTTTGCGGTCGCGGGCGGCCAGCGCGTAGGTGGTGATCACCAGATCGCTCCTGCGGGCGGCGCGCGCGAACGCGGCGTCGCGGAGGCGTTCGCGGCCGTGATGAACTAGTACCCGCAGGCCCGGCGCGAACCGCTCCGCCTCGCGCTCCCAGTTGCCGAGCACCGACATCGGGCAGATCAGCAGCGTCGGGCTGGTGCGCTTGCGAGCACTGCCGTTGCTCTGCTCGCGCTCGGCGAGCAGCAGCGCCAGCAGCTGCACCGTCTTGCCCAGGCCCATGTCGTCCGCCAGGCACGCGCCGAGCCCGAGGCTCGAAAGGAACGCGAGCCACGCCAGGCCGCGCTGCTGGTACGGACGCAGCTCCCCTCGAAACGAGTCGGGGGTGGGGATCTCCACGAGCTTGCGCTCGCCGTTCGCGTTCAGCAGCTCTCCCAGCCAGCCCTTGGCGTCGATCTCGATGTCGGGCAAGCCGGGTTGGCCCGGCGCCAGTCCGAGACCCTCGCGCAGCAGCTCAGCGGTCGGCGCCGTGCCGCGCTCGGCACGGCCTTCGAAGAACTCGAGCGCCGCCTCGACGTCCTCCGATCGCAGGACGATCCAGCGCCCCCGCGCCATCACCAGCGGCAGCTTGAGCGCGGCCAGCTCGCGCAGCTCGGCGAGCGTGAGCGTGGCCTCACCCACCGCGATCCTCCATTCGTAGGCGCACAGGCCATCGAGGCTGAACAGGCCGCTGCCTTCCTCGAAGTCCTTGAACGGCTCCGCCTTCAGCTTGAGCCGCAGGCGCCGGCTCCACCACGCCGGCGCGAGCACGCCGAAGCCGGCCTGCTCGAGCGCCGGGGCGGCCTCCCGCAGGAAGCGATAAGCAGCCTGGGCGTCCAGATCGACGCCCGTGGGCGCGGGCTCACGCAAGGCCGGCTCCAGCTCCGGCCACAGGCGCAGCGCATGGCCGAGCCCGCCGAGCAGCCGCTCCTGCGGGTCCTCGATGAGGCGCCCGAGCGCGTGCAGGCCGCCGCCGTTGCAGCTCCACACCTCCCCGGCGGGCACCAGAACGCTCGGATCGTCCTTGGCTTGCAGCATGATCTCCGCCCGCCAGGTGGCGGACGCGGCCTGCTCGTCGCCGCCGGACTCATCCGGCTCCCCGGGCTCCCCGGGCTCCTCGGGTTCCTCGCGTTCCTCGGGTTCCTCGGGCGCACAGAGGCGAAAGCAGGTTCGGAACGTCCGGTGGACGGCATATCGCTCACCCGCCTGCCGCCACTCGTCCAGCTGCTCGGCGAGTGCGGCGAGCTCCACACCGCCCGCATCCACACCCGGCGCCTCATCGGTCAGCGCTGCGAGCCACGCCTGCGCGGGAGTGCGCGTCCGCGCGGAGCGCCGCCGCCCAAGCTGGGGAGTCAGACCGCCTGCCAGGAGCCGCCGAGCGCATGCGTCTACGAAGCTGTCGAGCAGGTCGTCCACGACCGCCTCGGGCGAGCTCGTCCGCTCGCCGCCGGGCAGCTGAGCGCGAACGAGAGGCGGCATCGCGCTTGCCAGCAATCGCACACGCTCGCCGTCGCCGGGATCGATCGTGACCGCCTGCCAACGCGCCAGCCAGCTGTCCCTGTGCCGCTCGAGACCGGGGAGCACACGCCCGCGCGCGAGCAGCCCGAGCGCGAGCTTGGCAGCCTCGGCCAGGTAGCGCGGCGAGTCCCCCACAGCGACGCCGGCGCGATCCTCCGGGGGCAGGGCGAGCAGCACATCGATCGCAGCTGCCGGCGAGAGCGCGATCGCGGGCACGATCCACGGATGCAGGAGCATAGGATCGCCGGCAGGCGTGCTCTCCTCTATGCGCAGCAACTGCGGAGAACGCTGGGGGCCCTCTTCGAACGAGGGCAGCGCAAGGACAGCCTCACGCTGCTCATGCGCCTCCGGCGCCAACACGACACCCAACTCGGCAAGAGCCCTGCCGCATTCAGCCACGGTGCCGGCGAAGGGATGCTTGCGCGGCCTTGGCCTGGCGGGCAAGCCTCCACCCCGCCTCGGCGCACGCGAAGGCAGTGCCGAGTCCTCGCCCCACATGCACACTCGTGCGTCGCCCGACCAGGTGGCGTGCAGAGCGATCACGAGCGGCATCCTTGCGCGACCGCCAGACGCATCGAGCGGCGGCCCGCTGGAGCTCGCCGGGCGGATCGACCGGCCACCCGAATAGGCCCTCGCTAGCCCGTGCGCGCGACGCCCTCCACGACCACGCGCACGGTGCGCAGCAGGCGGTCGCTCGCGCCCCGCACGCTGCCGCCCAGCTCGAGCGTCTGGCGCACGTAGGAGAGCGTCTGCGCGGTCAGGCGCTCGCCGGGGAGCACGTTGGGGATCCCCGGCGGGTAGGTGGCGAGCGACTCCGCCGCGATCCGCCCCACCGCCCGCTCCGCCGGGACGACCTCCTGCGCGCCGAGGTATGCCTCGCGCGGCGTCATCGCCAGCTCACCCCAGGGTGGCGGCGCGGCGAAGCTCGCGTGGACTCCGCCGGGATCCAGCCCGACCCGCTCGACCGCGGTGCGCAGCGCGCGCACGAGCCGCGTGGCCTCGGGCATGCCGCGCTCGCCCAGGCCGAACACGGCGACCAGCACGTTCTGGGCGTACAGCTCGAGGTTGACGTCGTCGATCTCGCGCAGCAGCGGCGCGAGCTCGTAGCCGCTGGCGCGGACGCCGCGCACGTCGACCGCCAGGCGCAGCGGGTCGTAGGCGAACACGCCCGGGCGTCCGGCCAGCCGCTCGTCGAGCACGTCCAGCCCCTCGATCGCCCGGATCTGCTCGCGCGCGTGCGCCAGCGCGGCCATCGTCCTGCCGAGCAGCTCGCGCCCGTGCACGGCCGCCTGGCGCCGCGCCGCGTCGAGCGAGCCGCCGAGCAGCGAGCTGGGGCTGGTGGACTCGGTCAGCGTAACCGCGCGATCGACGAGCTGCTCGCCGATCAGCCCGCCCTCGCCGTGGCCGAGGTGGAGCATCGCCGACTGCGTGAGGCTGCCGACGATCTTGTGCGTGCTCGAGATCACCAGGTCCGCGCCCGCGGCGAGCGCGTGCGTGGGAAGCTCCTCGTGGAAGGCCAGGTGCGCGCCCCACGCCTCGTCCACGATCAGCGGCACGCCGCGCGCGTGGGCGGCCTCGGCAAGCGCGCGCACGTCGGCGACCGCGCCGAAGTACGTGGGCGAGACCACCCACGCGCCGACCGCGCCGGGCGTGGCGGCGAGCGCGCGCTCGAGCGTGTGCGCCGTCAGGCAGTGTGCGATGCCGAGCTCGTCGTCCACCTCCGGCGCAGCGAACGTGGGTCGCAGCCCGGACAGCACGAGCGCGTCGATCGTGCTCGAGTGCGCGTTGCGCTGCACGACCACCTCGCCGCCGCGGTGGGCGAGCGCGAGGCCGGCCGCGAGGTTGCCCTGCGAGGCGCCGCCCAGCAGGAACCACGCGCGCTTTGCGCCCCACGCCGCCGCCGCCAGCCGCTGCGCCTGCTCGAACGGGCTGGGGTCGACGCCGACGTCGATGCCGTACGTGAGCGCGGGTATGTCGAGGCTGAGCGCGCGCTCGCCGAACGCGCGCACCAGCATCGGGTCGGCGCCCGCGCCGCCCTTGTGCCCGGGCACGTGCAGCCGCGCCGGCCGGCGCTGCGCGTACGCGCACAGCGCGTCCAGGTAGGGCGTGCGCTGCTGGCTCGCCTCGGGCGCAGGATCGCTCGCCTCGGGCGCAGGATCGCTCGCCTCGCGCGCGGGATCGCGTGGTCGGGCCTGCTCGTCGGGCTCGTTCATCGCCGGGCGCTCACATTTGTGCCCGACGTGGATCCGAGGCGTGCCAACACTGAGACTTTCTACCAATTTCGCTTTCCCGAGACGCGTTCCCGGGCTAGCGTGACGGGCGTTCCGTAAATAGCGGCCCGGCGGTGCGCGAACACCCCGGGCCAGGCACCGAGTTGCTCAGCCTCGATGCCCGCCGATTGTCCCGCAGAGCCGTCGACGGCGTACAGTGGGGCACGGCTGGAGTCGACGCCCGCGCTCTCGGCGCTCGAGCCAGAGGAGGCGCGATGTCAGACCGAGATCCAGACCAGCCGGCCGCACCACGCCGGCCGGCCACGCCG
>JASHYF010000399.1 GCA_030043235.1 Solirubrobacteraceae bacterium
AAACCGCTGCCACCGAAGCACAGCTCACGCTGGCCGAGCCGTTCGCCACGCTCACCGCGCCCGACCTTCCCCACGCTCTCGACGGCCACATCCCGCGACGTTCCCGCCGACCGGCGGCGCGGGACGCGCACTCCACGGCCACCACTTCTCGCGGCCACGGTTCAAATAAGACTCAAACAGTCGGGGAGACTGGATTCGAACCAGCGACCGCCCGGCCTCCAGCCAGAGCTATCCGGGTGCTGTCGGTCCTCTGGGCCCGTACTTGCTGGGGTTGGTGCGTCTGAGTGCTCCTGAGTTGCGCTCACTTTGGACCCCAAATTGGACCCCACGGCTTGGCGTCATTGCTGCCGCGGACATAACCCTTGACCTCTACAAGCCATAGCTTATACTTGCTGGGTGTGGGAAGTCGAGTACACCGACACGTTTGGATCATGGTGGGACGAGCTCACGGCCGACGAGCAGGAGCGCGTCACGGCCGCAGTCGAGCTATTGGAGCAGAGCGGACCTGCACTCGGACGCCCGCTGGTGGACACCCTCAAAGGCTCTCGCCATCCCAACATGAAGGAGCTGCGCCCTCACGGCGGACATATGCGCGTGCTGTTCGCCTTCGACCCACGCCGCATGGCGATCCTGCTCATGGGCGGAGACAAGAGCCGCCGCTGGAGCAGCTGGTACGCCGAGGCGATCCCAGCCGCCGACGCGCTCTACGACGAGCATCTACAAACGCTTCGCAATGAAGGAGCAATCCCATGACCCCCGCCAAGACCACAAAGAGCCGCAAAGGATTCGACCAGCTACGCAAGCAGATCGATGCCGACTCGGAACGCCGCGCGAAAGTCGAGGAGCACAAGGCAGCGATGCTCGGCGAACTACGCCGTAAGCTCGACCTCACGCAGGCCACTATCGCCGACCGACTCGACGTCACGCAGGAGAACGTCTCCCAGATCGAGCGCGGGGAGGCCGACGTCCGGCTCTCGACGCTAAGCCGCTACATCGAGGCCCTCGGCGGTCGTCTAGAGGTTCGAGCCGCCTTCCCAGAAGAGACCGTTGCACTCAGCGTGGGCCTCTCAGGGACGATGCGACGCCGGCGAACTCAAGGAATCTCCGCCGCCAAGACCTCTCGCAGGCCAAAGAAAACAGTCGCGACAAGCGACACCTGATCCACCCCGCGTATCCGCCCACTTGCCCGCGCCGCGCCAACCTGGCTGTCCGAGCTGTGGACGTACGAAATAGTCAGATAGCCTCCCGAGCGTACAAGCGGCCCGTGAACACGGGCCGCTTGTAGATCGGGGAGTAAGGTTCGACTTGGCTTTCTACTGCGGTTTTCCGGACTTCTGCGGTCCTTCTGCGGTCCCAATCACAGGCCGCCGCTCTATCGGGCCTGGGTCGCGTTCAGAACGATCCAGCAATGGCCAAACGGCATGCCGATGCGAGCCACACAGGCTTACGCTCGGACTGCACCGTGGCCGGGCGTGACGGAAGAGATCGATCGGGCGTTCGGCAGGTTTATCGCTCCGCTCGCCGGATCTTCAGGGTTCTGAACCTGTGTGTGACTTTTCATCGGGGAGACTGGATTCGAACCAGCGACCGCCCGGCCCCCAGCCGGGTGCGCTACCAGACTGCGCCACTCCCCGCGGCACGTCCGATTCTACGGACAAAGGAGTGTTGCGTCGGCATACCTCGCGTTGGGGGACGGCTCCCGTTGCCCGTCCTATCGTGTACTGCATGCTGGACTGCGAGGTTGAAGGCGAGCTGGCGACGCTGTGAGCGCTGGAATCACGCCGGTGGCCGGTCACTCGGCCTTCGAGCGGGACGCCGCCGCTGAGCGCGAGCCGTCCGCCGTCGATCCTGACGAGCAGGCGCTCGACGCGTACTCGCGCACGGTCGCCGGCGTCGTCGATCGCCTGGCGCCGAGCGTCGCCAACCTGCGTGTGCTGCGTGCCACGCGCCGAGGTCGCGTCCCCGCCGGCGCGGGCAGCGCGGTCGTGCTCACGCCGGACGGATTCCTGCTCACCTCCGCGCATGTCGTCGCCGGGCGTGACCGGCTCGGCCACGCCACGTTCGTCGACGGGCGGGAACTCGGCTTTCGTGTGGTGGGCGCCGATCCCCTTTCCGATCTCGCGCTGCTGCGAACGGACGCCGACGATCTCGCGCCTGCGGTTTTGGGCGATGCGGGACGGTTGCGCGTCGGACAGCTCGTGGTCGCGATCGGCAACCCGCACGGCTTCGCCGGATCGGTCACCGCGGGCGTGGTCTCCGCGCTCGGGCGCTCGCTTCCGGCGCAGTCGGGCAGCGCGCGGCGCATGATCGACAACGTCATCCAGACCGACGCCGCGCTGAACCCCGGGAACTCCGGCGGCGCGCTCGTGAACTCGTTCGGCGAGCTCGTCGGGATCAACACCGCCGTCGCCGGTGTCGGGCTCGGGCTCGCGGTGCCGATCAACGACGCGACCCGCAAGGTGATCGGCGCGCTGATGACCTACGGCCGCGTCCGGCGCGCCTACCTCGGGGTCGCCGGCGGGTCGCGGCCACTGCCGGCGCGCGCACGACGCGAACGCGATCAGGCGACCGGCGTGGAGGTGATAGAGGTCACGCCCGGGAGTCCGGCCGAGCACGCCGGACTGCGCGCCGAGGATCTCATCGTCGAACTCGGCGGCACGCGCGTGCACGGCGTCGATGACATCCAGCGCCTGATGGTCGCCGACCTCATTGGAGCCCAAGTGGACGTCCTCGTGTTGCGCCGCGGCGAGCCGCTGCGCCTGCCGCTCGTCGCACGCGAGCTCGACTAG
>JASHYF010000400.1 GCA_030043235.1 Solirubrobacteraceae bacterium
CATGTGGGGTCAGTCACCATGCACCTGACGAGTGAGGCGCGCGCGCTGCTCGCGCAATCGCACGTACTCGAGGCGCGCGCGACGATCGCGGGACGTGACTCCACTGGAGCCCCACACACCACTCAGCAGACCGTGACGCTGCGTCCTGCCAAGCCGAAAGGCAAGGCGCACGGCTAGACGGGAGGGCTTGGATGGACGTGTGTAAAGAGATTGTGACGCTGACGTAAATCGGAATAAACCAGAATCGTAACGTCTCGGCCGTACCGGTCTGGAAAGCTTGTCAGCGGGAGCCAACGTGCTCCCGCATGCAATCGGAGCAGACGCTCCTACATGGAACGGAACACGCTACAGGAGGTCGCAGCATAATGAAACGTTTTTCCGCGCGTGGGGTCATATCCGCGTGCGCAGTCACGGCCGCGTGCGCGGCCGCCGCAGCGGCGCCGACCGCCGCCAGCGCGTTTGAACCATCCGAACAGTGCAGTGGAGCCAACATCGAAGGCCGGGGCTCCTCGGCTCAGAAGATCATCCAGAAAGAATACTGGGATCCGGACTACAACACGTCGGCTAACGCGAAGGCCTGCAACGGCACGCAGGGCGAGGACGTGAAGCCGACGGTGAAATACGAATCGATCGGCAGTGGTGCCGGCCTCGAATCGTGGGGTGTCGAAACCAACAAGACGGGCTCCTTCAAAATCCTGTTCGGTCCGAACAACGCCTTCATCGGCACCGAGATCGCGCCGAACGAAAAGCAGGAGGAAGAAATCGAGTCGCACGGCCCGCCCGGTGAGAAGGTCCTGACGATTCCGGTGGCGCAGCCCGCGATTGCGATCATCTTCCACCTGCCGACGGGCTGCAAGCTGGAAGGCGGCCCGGTGCCTGGGCGTATCGCGGTCACACAGTCGACGCTGGAGAAGATCTTCGACGCCTACAAGAAGGACGTCGAGTGGAAGGAGATCCTGAACGGCGCGAAGTTCGGCAACCTCCACGGCAAAAAGAAGGAATGCAAGGGGAGCAAGGACAAGATCACGCGCGTCGTGCGTGAAGACGGCTCGGGCACAACGGACTCCTTCAAGAAATTCTTGGGCGAGATCGAACCGGGCAAAGTCTACGAAAACGCCAAAAAAGAAACCTGGGACGAAAACGGCGAAAAAACGGCTAACACCGAATGGCCGCACGAAGGGGCCACGGAACACCCGGTGCTGCGTGGCAACGGCGGCGGCGGACTGGTGAAAAAAGTCGCCGAAAACGCGGGCACGATTGGTTATGCCAACCTCGCCGACGCGCGCGCCAACGCGGCGTTCAAACCGGCGCCGGGCGGCACGGGCGGTTCCGAAACGGAAACGTTCTGGGCCGAGGTGGAAAACAGCCCGGGCCACTACGAAGAACCGTCGACCAATGGAGAGGCAGACGCTACGGCGAACTCCAACTGCGCCGAAGTGACCTACACGAACGGCTCCCACACGTTCCCGCCGCCGTCCACGGAAGAACTGTGGAACCACGTGGTCGAGTCCAGGACGGACACCGACTACGCGCCGTGCTACATCACGTACGACCTGTCTCTCACGAGCTACGAAGGGTTCGAAAAAGAAACGTTCAAGGAAGGCACAGCGTTCGTCGAACCAACGACCGAAGCCGAGGCGCTGGGCGTCTCGAACTTCCTCAGCTTCGAGCTCGCGACAGAAACAGTGCCGGGAGAAGGGCCGGGTGGTCAGAACCTCGCCGAAGGCCACGACTACATCGGTGACGCCACATCGAGCAAACCCGAAGACAACGTGCTGAAAATCGCCCGCGAAGGCGTTGCGAAAATCAACTACGAATAAAGCAAGCGATAGGTAGTGCCGTTGCTGCCAGGACGGCGGCGCGGTCGGAGTAGAAGCAGACAAGGAAGGAAAACGGCCGGGCGCTCGAGGATGGAGCGCCCGGCCGTTGTTCGTCGCCGAGCCGAGGCGATCACGAAATATCGCCGCGGCTCTGCGGCTAGCGGGACTTTCCGAGTTGGCGCTAGGCGGCTGGAAGCGCGGCTGCGAACAGGCTGGCGACTGGGACCGCTCCCAGATCGACGGGGCAGGCGCGCAGCTCTTCGCCGGCGACGACGTCGCGAATCGTGTTGTACGCACCGTCGGCGGGATCGCCGTGCACGACCACGCGGCGTCGCTCCAGGTCTACGACCCAATACTCGGCGACCGCCTTGGCATACAGCGCGGGCTTCGCGCGCAGGTCGCGGTCCTTCGACGTCAGCGCCACCTCGATCACGAGGGGCGCGCGCGAGGGGTGCTCGAGCGTGGGCGCTGCGCGCTCGACGATCGCGATGTCGGGCTCGGGCTCGGAGGAGCCGATCGTCAGCGGCGCCGAGACCCTCATCTGCCAACGCGTCTGGTCAAGACGTCCGATCAGCCAGTCGATCAACCAACTCACCGCGTTCTCATGCTGTGGCGTCTTCGGGCTCATGTCCACGATGTGGCCGTCGATGAGCTCGACGCGCGCGTCCTCGTCGAGTCCGCCGCTTGCGATGAGGCGATGGTACTCGTCGATCGAGAGCCGATGCGGCTCGGGGGCCTCAACGAGCGCGGACACACCGGCATTCTAGAGCCGCGGCCCGCGATCACGAAATATCGACATTTGTCGGAGCTCGCGTGGGAAACTACGGAGCCATGGCGGCGAGCAAGGAGGCCGTGGAGGCGATGGGCGCCGAGGCCGGGCGGGGACAGGGAGCGGAGGCTCCCTGGGCGCCCTCGCCGATCGTCGCTCCCGGCGCTCGCGCCCGCGGCGCTGGTTGGCGTTGGCGTGGTGTGGGGGGGATTGGGGGGGTGCGTGGTCCGGCTGCGTGTTTGCGGCGGGATTCGTTGTTTCGGCGGTTGTTGGTGGTGGGGGATGTGGTGGCGGTTCTGGGGGCGTTCGTGTTGACGGTGGAGCTGTCGCGTAGGTCGGTGGCGTTGACGTGGGTGGGGGTTGCTGGGGTGCCGGTGTTGGTGGGGTGCGCGAAGTTGATGGGGTTGTATGACCGGGATGAGACGTTGTTGCGTAAGACGACGTTGGATGAGGCGCCGCGTTTGTTTCAGTTGGCGACGTTGTGTGCGCTGGTGGCGTGGTTGTTGGGTGGGTTGGTCACGCATCAGGCGTTGGATCGGCATGAGGCGTTGTTTTTGTGGCTGGCGTTGGTGGGGGGGTTGATCTTGGCGCGGGCGCTGGCGCGGGCTGTGGCGTTGCGTTTGGCGCCGGCGGAGCGGTGTTTGTTCATCGGGGATGAGCTTTCGGCGGAGACGATTCGTGCGAAGCTGGCGGGGCGTGGGGGGGTGAAGGCGGAGGTTGTCGCGCATCTGGATCTGAACAAGGTCGCTTCGTGGTCGACGGACAGCTTCTCGGAGGCGCGGCTGGCGGAGATCAGGGATCTGGCGCAGACGCTCGATGTGCACAGGGCGATCATCGCGCCGCGCAGCGTGGATGGCGGGGAGATGCTGAACCTGGTGCGCACGTTGAAGGCGGTGGGGGTGCGGGTGAGCGTTTTGCCGCGGCTTTTGGAGGTGGTGGGCTCCTCGGTGGAGTTCGATGATCTGCACGGGGTCACGGTGATGGGGGTCAGGCGGTTTGAGCTGACCAGGTCTTCGGCTGCGTCCAAGCGCGCGTTTGATTTGTTGGGCGCGCTGGTTGGGTTGTTGGCGGTCTCGCCGTTGTTGGTGGTGATCGCGGTGCTGGTGAAGCTCGAGGACGG
>JASHYF010000401.1 GCA_030043235.1 Solirubrobacteraceae bacterium
GCGAGCATCCAGCCGGTGCCCGAGCGTTCGCGCCCGAGCGCGCCGTCCAGCGAGATCGGGCCGGGGCCGGCCTCCACGAGCGCGAGCGCCGCGGCGATCAGCACGGCGTTGTACTCATAGCCGCCTTTGCTCACCCACGGCCCGTTCCTGGCGTGCACCTTCTCGATCGCGGTGATCATCGTCGCTGTGAGCGCCGAGGCGGCCAGCGGCGTGGCGAGGCCCACGGCGAGCAGCGCGCCGCCTCCCGCCTCGGCCGCGCCGGCCGCGGTGGCGTGCAGCTTGCCGGGCCGCAGGCCCATCTGCTCGAAACCCTGGGCCGTCGCGTCCAGTCCGTGGCCGCCGAACCAGCCGAACAGCTTCTGCGTTCCGTGACCCACGAAGAACCCACCCACGACCAGCCGCAGCAGCAGACGTCCGATCTTCATCACGGCACCTCCGGTACGACGATTACAGGACGATCGTGCGACGGTAGCTCGTTCGTGTCGAACGCGCTGTGCGGCAGGCGCTCGACGCGCTCGAAGCGCGCGAGGAACTCGTCGGCCGTATCGAGGAAGCCGATGCGCGGCGTGCGGTAGTGCATCGGCACGACCCAGCGCGGCGACAGGCGCTCGACGATCAGCTGCGCCTGCTCGGGCCCGATCGTGGGGCCCGCGCCGACGGGGATGAACAGCATGTCCAGCTCGCCGATCGCGGCGGCCTGCTCGTCGCGCAGGGCGCGCTGGCCGAAGTCGCCGAAGTGGCACACGCGCAGGCCGTCGAGCGTGAGCACGAAGATCGTGTTGGGGCCGCGTTCGGTGCCCGCGCTCTCGTCGTGCTCGGAGGCGATCGCCGTGACCTCGCCCACGGGCGAGGCGAGCTTGCCGGCGGTCGAGCGCAGGATCGCCGGCGCGCCGCCGATCGCCTCCACGCCGTTGTGGTCGGCGTGCTCGTGGGTGACGAGCACCAGCTCGGCTTCGACGCCGCTGATCGGCGGGTAGTCGAACTGCATGCCGCGCGCGCTCGTAAGCGCCGACATGTCGCCGAACGGATCGATCGCCACGGAAGCCTGGGCGCCCTGCAGGTGAAAGGCCGACTGTCCGTACCACTCAACGCGCATGCTGCTCCTCCTCTCTGGTGGTGACTCGCGGGAGATCTCCCGCGCCGTTCTCGACCGCCTGGAGATCCTCGACGGCCTGCCGCGCGTCCCGTGCCGCGCGGCCATTCTCGCGCGGCGCTGCGGCTTGGGCGTGCTCGTAGCGCCCGCCGCGCATCAGCGAGGTCGCGGCGGCGATCAGGCAGGAGGCGATCGCGAACACGAACGCCTCCTGCAGCCCGCTGCGAAACGGCGCGGAGATCAAGTGCGGGAAGAACGAGCGGCCGGTGAGCAGCGCGCGGTTGGCGCTCGACAGCGAGGCGAGCGCGTGCGCGCCGACCAGGTGTTCGACCGGGCTGTAGCCGAGGAAGGCGGCGAACAGCACCGACACGGGCGGGGCGTGCCCGGCGCTGCGGGCGGCGGCCGCCGGGACGCCGTGGGCCTCGAGGCCGGCGGTGAGCGTGTGTGGCAGGTTGGAGGCGAGCCCGAGGATCATCAGCGTGAAGAACACGCCGATGGAGAGCACCTGCGCGGAGTTCTGGAAGGTCTGGTTCATGCCCCCGCCCGCGCCGCGATCCCCTGCCGGCAGGCTGTTCATCACGGCCGCGCGGTTGGGTGAGGCGAACAGGCCCATGGACGCGCCCACGAGCGCGAGCACGAGCGCGAACAGCGGGAAGGAGAAGTCGATCGGAAGCAGCGCGAGCAGCACGAACGCGAGCGCCGCCCCGAGCATCCCGCCGGTGGCGAACGGACGCGCGCCGAAGCGGTCGGAGAGGTAGCCCGAGGTGGGGCCGGCGACGAGCATGCCGAGCGTCATCGGCAGCATGTAGATGCCCGCGCGCAGCGGCGTGTCGTGGAAGCTCACGCCGTGCAGCGGCAGCCAGATGCCCTGCAGCCAGATGATCAGCATGAACATCAGCCCGCCGCGCGCGACGGCGGAGAGGAACGTGGAGAGCGTGCCGAACGTGAACGCGCGGATGCGAAACAGAGGCAGGCGGAACATCGGGTTCCCGACCCTCCCCTCGATCACGACGAACGCCGCCAGGCACGCCACCCCGGCGCCCAGCAGCGCGATCACCTTCGGGCTGGCCCAGCCGGTGCTGCTCGAGCCGTACGGGCGGATGCCGTAGGTGACCGACACCATCATCAGGATCAGGCCGAGCGCGAAGCTGATGTTGCCAGGCCAGTCGACGGGCGCGCGGCGGGGCTGGCTGCGCTCCTCGAGCTTCGTGTACGCCCACACGGTGCCGAACAGGCCGACGGGCACGGAGATCAGGAACACCAGGCGCCAGTCGATCGGGGCGAGCAGGCCACCGAGCACGAGCCCCACGAACATGCCGCTGACGCCGACGATGTTGTTGATCCCGAGCGCCATGCCGCGCTGGTTGGCGGGAAAGGCGTCGGTGATGATGGCCGCGGCGTTGGCAAGCAGGAAGGCCGCGCCGACGCCCTGCACGACGCGGAAGGCGATCAGGTAGGTGGCGCCCGCGCGGCCGGTGAGCCAGTCGACGGTCAACAGCAGCGAGGCGAGCGTGTAGATGACGAAGCCGAGGTTGTACATGCGCACGCGCCCGTACATGTCCCCCAGGCGC
>JASHYF010000402.1 GCA_030043235.1 Solirubrobacteraceae bacterium
CCCCGTGTGATCGTCCACGAGGTAGATCTCGCAGCCGACGATCGGCTTCACGCCCTGCTTGGCGCACGCCTTGTACAGCTCGACCGCACCGTTCATCACGCCGTGGTCGGTCAGACCCAGCGCCGGCTGGCCGAACTCCGCCGCGCGTCGCGCCAGCGCGTCGATCTTGCAGGCGCCGTCGAGCAGCGAGTACTCGGAGTGGACGTGCAGGTGGGCGCAGGCGGCGTTGCTCACTGACACCTCATGCTATGAGGCGCACAGGACGAGAGCGCGAGCGCGCTCAAGCTTCGCGTCGCTGTTTGCGCCGCAATTTCATGCGGCCGATCAGCGACATGCTGTGCTTGTGCGAGAGAGGCGCCAGCGCCGGCGCGCGCCGCTCTGAAGCGACGGTCGCGCTCGCGCCTGCCGGGGTCGCGCCTTCCGTGGTCGCTGCGGGCTCGCCCGCCGCGAGGTCCCGTCGGCCGGGAGCCGGTGGGGCGGGTGCGGATGACGCGGCCTCAGCGAGGGAGGCGACATCGGCGCGGGCTCGCAGTCGTTCGACCGCAGCGGCCAGCGCCTCGGCCATCTCGGCTCCGACGTCGCTCTCGGGAACACCGGCGCGCTGCGCCGCGATTCTCGGACGCTCGCCCGCAGATCGATCGATTCGTGGCCGGTCGCTCTCGCGAGCGCCGATCTCAGGCCGCTCGAGCTGCGGCTGCTCGATCCGTGACTCAGGGGGCTGGATCCGCGACTCGGGGGGCTGGATCCGTGACTCGGGGGGCTGGATCCGCGACTCAGGGGGCTGGATCCGCGACTCGGGGGGCTCGATCCGCGACTCAGGGGGCTGGCCGGCACGCTGGGCTGTCGCGGCGCCGAGGTCGCCGTGCGCCACGGAGCTCGCTTCTCGCCGGGCGCTCGCCGGGCCGCCGCCTTGGCCCTCCTGGCCGAGCGCGGCGATCACGTGGGCGACGATCCCCCTCATCTCGGCCAGCAGGAGCTCGATTCGGCGATGCCCATCGCGCATGCTCTCGAGCAGCCGCTCGGAGCGCTCGCGCGCGGCGCGCTCGGCCTCGAGCCCGCGCTCGATCTCCAGGGCTCGGCGCTCCAGCTCGCCCAGGCGGGTCTGCAAACCCTGCTCCGCGACGGCGGCTGCGCGCGCGGCCGCGCGCTCCGCCGCCGTGGCCTGCTCGGCTTCGGAGAGCTGGCGTTGCAAGCGCGCCAGCCGCCGGGCGAGCTCGCGGGCGTCGTCCTCGCTCGCGCTCAGGCGCGCGTCCAGCCGCTCGACCTCCGCACGGCTCTCGCGCTCGAGGCTCACCAGCCGCTCCTCGGCCTCGATGCGCAGCTGCTGCTCGGCGTACTCGCGCTGCTTGACGCGCCGCAGCTCGTGCTCGCGCTCGAGCGCCGCCGCGCGCTCGGCCTCGAGCAGCTCGTCCGTGCGCACGCGTTCCTGCTCGACCTCGCCAAGGCGGCGCTGCAAGCTCGCAACGTGGCGTTCGAGCGTCTGCACGGTCGCTTCGGCGGCCTCGGCGCGACGCGTGAGCGCGATCTCGCCGCTCTCCGCCGCACGGCGCGCGCGGCGTTCGGCGAGCAGGTCGCCCTCGCTTCGGCGCGGGCCTTCGGGGCCGATGCCCTGCCCGCCATCCGGCGTCTCGCTGCCCTCCACCATCACGATGACGGTCACGCTACGCGCAGCGCCGGACGAAGCGAGCGCTACTCGCGATGCGCGTCGTTGCGCAGGCGCCAGGCCATGCGCGACTGCAGCGAGAACAGCTCGATGAACCCGGGCGCGGCCGTCTGCGAGAACAGCCCGCCGGACTGCGAGAAGGACGCGAGGCTCGCGTCGTAGACGGCGTTGGGCGAGGAGCGCGTGACCACGCGCGCGTGACCCTTGTACAGCTTCACGCCGATCGTCCCGGTGACGCGCTCGTTGACGGACTCCATGTACGCGTCCAGGTCGCCGCGCAGCGGCTCCCACCACAGCCCGGCGTATACGAGGTAGGCCCACTGGCGGTCGAGCTCCGGCTTGAACTGGTTTTGGTGGATCGTGCACACGAGGCGCTCGAGCTCCCGGTGGGCGGGCAGGATGATCGCGGCGGCGGGGGCCTCGTAGACGTCGCGCACCTTCAGGCCGACGATGCGATCCTCGACGTGGTCGACGATGCCCACGCCGTGGCGCGCGCCGAGCTCGGCGACGCGTTCGATCAGCTCCACCAGGCCGAGCCGCTCTGCGTCCAGCGTGACCGGGACGCCGCGCTCGAAGCCGAGCTCGAGGAGCGCGGCCTGCTCGGGAGCGTCCTCCGGGCGCGTGACGAGCTGGAAGACGTCGTCCTCGGGCGCGTGCGCGAGGTCCTCGATCCAGCGCCCCTCCGAGGAGCGCCCCCAGAGGTTGTCGTCGATCGAGTACGGCGCCGTCGACTCCGTGCCTTGGCTGGCCTTGATCGGGATCCCGTGCTCGCGCGCGTAGGCGAGCTCCTCCTCCCGGCCCATCTGCCAGGAGCGCACCGGCGCGATCACCTTCAGCTCGGGCGCGAGCGTGGCGATGGTCGCCTCGATGCGCACCTGGTCGTTGCCCTTGCCGGTGCAGCCGTGCGCGACCGTGTCGCAGCCGCTCGCGCGCGCGTGCTCCACCGCGAGCTCGGCGATCAGCGGGCGACCGAGCGCGGTGAACAGCGGGTAGCCGCTGCCGTACAGCGCGTTCGCGCGGATCGCCGGTACGAGATAGTCGCGCGCGAAGTGCTCGCGCGCGTCCACCACGTGGCACTCGAGCGCGCCGAGGCGCATGGCCTTCTCGCGGATGACCGCGTAGTCCTCGCCGGGCTGGCCGAGGTTGACCGTCAGGCACACCACCTCGGCGTGGTAGGCGTCCTGGATCCACTTGAGCATCACGCTCGTGTCCAGCCCACCCGAGTACAGCAGCAGGACGCGGTGGACCTCCTGCGGGTCGGCCTCGTAGGAGGCGCTGCGCACGGCTGGGATGTCGAGCTCGCGGCTCACGAGCTGGAATCGTAGTCTCGCGCCCTTTCCATCAACGGATAGGAGGGCGTGTCCTCGCTGAAGCCGAGCTGCGCGTACAGGCCCTGGGCATCGGCCGTGTGCAGCAGCCAGCGCACGTTCGACGCGAGGCCGCCGTGCTCGCCTGCTGCCTGCCCCGCGGCATGGGGGGTGCCCGCAGGGGTGCCGTCGACGATCTCGCGCACCAGCTCCAGCCCGAGGCCGCGACCGCGCCACTCCGGCAGCACGTACACGTCCGCGAGGTAGGCGACGATCGCGCCGTCGGAGACCGCCCGCGCGAAGCCGACCTGCTCGCCGTCGCGGTAGAGCCCCACGACCCGGGTCGAACCGCGGATCGCGCGCTCGGTGAGCTCGCGCGAGCGTCCGCGCCCCCAGTAGGACTCGCCGCTGATGAACGCGTGCACCGCGTCCAGGTCGACGCGCGTGGGATCGTCGTCGAGCTCGAAGCCGTCTGCGAGCGCGCGCCGCACCGCTCAGCCCTCGAGCGCGCGCTCGAGCCGCCCCACCGCTTCGTCGATCTCAGCGTCGGTGACGATCAGCGGCGGGAGCAGCCGCAGCGTGGTCGGCCCGGTGGCGTTCACCACCAGCCGTTGCTCGAGCAGGGCGCGGTGGACCACTTCGGGTGCGGATATTTCGAGCTCACATGCGAGCATCAGACCCCGTCCGCGTACGGATGTCACGTGGGGTAGGTGTTCAAGACCGTCCAGGAGCCTGTGGCCGGCCTCGGTCACGCGGGCGAGCAGATGGGGGTCGCGTGTGATTTCGAGCGCCTCCAATGCTGCCGCGCAAGCGACAGGACCGCCGGCAAACGTCGAGCCATGATCACCCGTTTCGAGCACATCGGCCAGGATTGGAGCGGTCACGAGCGCCCCAATCGGTAGGCCGCCGCCGAGCGCCTTGGCTGTAGTGAGCGCGTCCGGCTCCACGCCTACCTGCTCGTATGCCCACAACGTGCCTGTGCGGCCCATGCCGCATTGGACTTCATCGAAGATCAAGGCAGCGTTGTGCTCGTCACACGCCGCGCGTGCTGCGTGCAACAGCTCATTCGAGAGCACATGCACGCCGCTCTCGCCTTGAATCGGCTCGAGCAGCACGGCGGCGGTTTTGGGACCAACGGCCTGTTTGAGAGCGCCTGGGGTCGGATCAACTGCACGGAAGCCCGGGACAAGCGGCGCGAACGGAGCTTGCTTCGACTCCTCGTGCGTGGCTGAGAGCGCACCGTAGCTGCGTCCGTGAAAGGCACCGCGAACAGTCACGATTTCGCCTCCCATCCTGGCCTTGCGTGCGAGCTTGATTGCAGCCTCGGTGGCCTCGGCGCCGGAGTTGCAGAAGAACACTCTGCCTTTGAGGCTAGACTCGGCCAGGCGCTGGGCGAGGAGCACAGCGGGCTCGGTGTAAAACAGATTCGAGACGTGCATCAGGCGACCGACCTGTTTGCGTACAGCGGCCACAACGCGAGGATGGCAGTGACCGATGTTGGTCACCGAGATCCCGCATAGGAAGTCCAGATACTTGTTGCCCTGCTCGTCCCACAAAGATGATCCTTTCGCGCGGACGAACTCGACTGGCAGACGGGCATACGACTGGATCACATGCTCGTACTCGCGCGCTTCGAGATCCTGGATGCGAGCCGTCGTGTCGTGGGCTGCCCTCGGACTCATGGCGCCGCTTCGATCTTCGTGCCGATCCCCGCGTCGGTGAAC